>JBGOWR010000192.1:0-2612 GCA_041478695.1 Thermoplasmata archaeon
ATGACATTGAACCTGGCAGAGATCGAGTCCAATGCGCAGAAGGAGGAGATCCTGAACAAGGCAACGGACGCGCTCATGAAGACGTTCGGTGTGACGCTCCACCCGATCTCAAAGGACAGGATCATGTACTTCATTCGGAGAGACTTCATTGGATATGGGGCAATCGATGTCATGATGACCGACCCGAACGTTGAGGACTGCTCTTGCGATGGGGTCGATATTCCACTTTACATATACCACAGAAAATACGGATCGATCAGGTCGAACATCAGATTCGAGAAGGAGATAGAGCTTGATGCGTTCGTCGTCTGGCTATCACAGAAGTGCGGAAAGCACATATCCGTCGCTGACCCGCTGCTTGACGCTACCATACCAGACGGATCGAGGCTCAATGCGACACTTGGTAAGTACGTCACCAAGAGGGGGTCGTCCTTCACGATAAGACGCTTCAAGGAGAACCCGTTCACTCCTATCGATCTATTGAAATTCAGAACGATGAGCACCGATATGATGGCCTACCTTTGGATCGCCACTGAGTACGGAAGCTCGATGCTCGTCTGCGGAGGTACGGCAAGCGGAAAGACTACTACCTTGAACGCGGTCCTGCTTTTCATACCTCCACAAATGAAGATCGTCAGCATCGAGGACACCAGGGAGCTCAACCTGCCTCACGAGAACTGGATCCCATCCCTTACAAGAGAGGGCTTCGGGGGCAGGGGAAGCAACAGGACCGGGACGATCGACATGTTCGAACTGCTGACAACCGCTCTGAGACAGAGACCCCAATACCTGATGGTCGGCGAGGTCAGAGGTAAGGAAGCGTACGTCGTATTCCAGGCGATGGCGACCGGCAAGACCGCTTATTCGACATTCCATGCAGAGGACGTTCAGGCGATGGTCCATAGGATGGAGAACGACCCGATCAACCTCCCGAGAGCATTGATGACCGCGTTAGACGTCGTGCTTCTCCAGGCACAAGTGAAGGTCGGCACCAAGATGACAAGAAGGGTCAAGTCCCTCACGGAGATCGTTGGAATGGACCCGGAGACAGGGGAGCTTATCACGAACGCAGTTCACACTTGGAACCCCGCGGACGACACTTTCAACTTCAGCGGGCATTCATATGTATTCGAGAAGGTCCGAACGATAAGAAACTGGTCGCCTAGGGAGATGGAGCGCGAGGTCAAGCGTAGGGTCGACATCCTCGATTACATGAAGAAGATAGGCGTCGACAATTACAAACAGGTCGCGAGCATAATCTCGGGCTACTATAAGGACCCTGAGAAGGTCATCAAAGAGATCAGGGAGAAAATGACTAAGTAGGACCCGAATTCCTACCGGATTTATTTCATCTTTCGATGATCTAGGTCTATTATCCTAACCCTCGCCTCTGTCCGCCTGGATTTCATTCATAATGCCAGGCTTTTTGACCGAAAAATGGCTAGAAAAGGGTCGAATCGAAAGGATGAGCTTTATGTCAGAAGATTGAAGAGAAAAAACAAAGAAAAGAAGAAAAGAGATTTGGGGTTTGATCTTACTAGAGTGGTTCCTCGCCCTGATTCGGTTCCCCCTCTGGTGGCTCTGGAGGCTTCTCTTCTGCCGTTGTCTCCTCCGCTTTCTTCAGGACCTTCTTCTCTACGGGCCTCTTGACGATCCTTCTCAGCCTCGGCTTACCCTCCTCTTCGGCCTCTTCCTTCAGGGCCTCCTGCGGAGTCTCGAAGACGGTACCGCACTTGTGGCAGACCTTTGAGCCTCTGGGGTTGAGCGTACCGCAGACAGGACAAGCGAAAGCGCCGAGCTTCCGGCGTTCCTCCTCTTGGGAAAGCCACTTCTCGAAGGTGATGTAGCTGGGCTGCTTCTTCCACCAGTCCGAGAACTTCGCCTCGGAGAACTTCTTCCCGAGGACCTCCTTGGCCTGCTCCCTGTATCCGTCCAGGAACTGCTGGTACTGCTCCCTCATCTTCTTCATGTACTCGTCCTCTTCTTCCGGGATCGGCCCGGTGACGAATTTCGCACCGCACTCCGAACACTCAGTTGAGTTCGCAGGTATCCAAGCCGCGCATTCGCTGCACTTGGCCGTGCCCGCCTCGAACTGCACGCCGCACTTCGGGCAGCGCTTCGAGGCCTCGGGTATGAGGGAACCGCACTCGCCGCACTCAACCATCCTCCCAAGGCCATACTTGTACAAGTATAGCGAGAAGAATATGATGATCGCGGCGACTATGGCGATAATGATCGCATAGATCCACCAATCGGTCGGAGTCTCCACAAATCCTCTGCTCACGGTTATGTCCTGGGTTTTGCTGAATGTCTGATCTCCGATCTGGACCGTGACTCGAATCTTGTAGTCTCCTTCCTCTCCTAGAGGGATGTACTTGGAGGACTGGAAGCTTCCAGACGCTGTGGTCGTCGCTGTCGAGTTGGCACCGATTACATTGCCGGACGCGCTCACGAGACTGATCCATGCAGATCTGCCTATGAGTGGGTCGCCACTAATCTCATTCGTCACCGTGCCACTTACCACGATGTCGGTGCCGGCCTTGTAGTCGTACACGCCGCCCAAATCGATGACGATAATGGGGTTTGGCACGTTGACAAGGAATTGCATGGTA
>JBGOWR010000103.1:0-4050 GCA_041478695.1 Thermoplasmata archaeon
ATAAAAGAGAGATTCGATTTGAGAGAACTCCCGATCCCGAAATTATTCCCAGGAGATGCCGGCAGATACGTCACGGCTGCGGTTGCGGTGGCTGAGTTCGGAGGGAAGAGGAACCTTTCCTTTCATCGATTGATGTTGCTTGATGATCGAAGGCTCGCGATTCGCCTCGTTCCGAGACACCTATATACGATGTACAAGTCCAGCATCTCCGAAGGAAAGGATCTCCCTGCTGCATTCTGTATCGGCGTATGTCCATCGATTCTGCTTGCTGCAGCGACTTCTCTCGAGTACGGCCAGGATGAGATGGAGATCGCCAGTTCACTGAGACAATCGACTCTCGGCGATCCCGTTCATGTCGCGAGCACGAAATCCGGAATCCTCGTACCAGCCTATTCAGAGTTCGTGCTTGAAGGAAGAATAACGGCGGAGACGGCGGAAGAAGGTCCATTCGTAGACATCACCGGGACCTATGACAAGAAAAGAATGCAGCCAGTAGTGGAAATCGATACGATCTACAGCGTAGACAGTCCAATGTTCCACATTGTGCTTCCTGGAAGCATCGAACATTACATGTTGATGGGTCTTCCGAGAGAGCCGCTGATATACAGAACCGTCAATCAGGTTGTTCCCCACGTCCACAACGTCAGGTTGACGGAGGGCGGATGCTGCTGGTTGCACGGGATCGTGTCAATAACGAAGAACAAAGAGGGCGACGGAGTAAACGCGATCATGGCCGCCTTCACGGGTCACCCTTCGATGAAGAAAGTGACGATCGTTGACGATGACATCGACGTATACAATGACCGGGAGGTGGAATGGGCGGTAGCAACGAGATTCCAGGCGAAGAAGGGCCTAATCGTGATCGATGATGCAGCCGGCTCAACCCTGGATCCTAGTTCTGATGGATTGACCTCGAAGGTGGGAATAGACGCGACGAAACCTATGGGGGGGGAAGGCTTCGACAGGGTGAAGGCACCTTAATTCTCCCATTTCATGTTCCTGAGATATATCGTCTCCTCTCTCTTCGGTCCGAGACTTACTATGCCAATCGGCACGCCAACGTTCGATGATATGAATCTCAGGTATCTCCTCATCTCAATAGGAAGGGTTTTGTAGCCGTTACTGATGATCTTCTCAGTCTCATCTTTTGTCCAGTCCTTCCAACCATCAAACTCCTGATAGATGGGTCTCGCCCTCACTAGCTTCGATATGCTCGACGGGAAATCTTTGACGATTTGACCTTCGATTTCATAGTCCGTCGCGATTTTCAGTTCCTCCATACCGCTCAACACATCGATTTTGGTGATCGCGAGGGATGTGATTCCGTTGATGCGCACAGCATGTCTTACAATGACGAGGTCCAGCCAACCACATCTCCTGGCCCTTCCCGTGGTAGTTCCGAACTCGCAACCTCTCTTCTGAAGATATTCTCCAAGTCCATTGGTAAGCTCGGTCACGAAAGGACCGCGGCCCACTCTTGTGGTGTAGGCTTTAACGACGCCTACTACTTCCTTTATGCTGGAAGGCGGCACTCCGGCGCCCGTGCAGATTCCTCCAGCGACACAGCTGGACGAGGTAACATATGGATAGGTTCCGTGATCGATGTCTAACATAGTTCCTTGAGCCCCCTCAAAAAGCACGTTCTTTCCATTCCGAATCGCATCGTTGATTAAGACAGAAGTATCGGTCACGTATTTGCCTAATGCAGATCCATAGGACGAGTAAGTGTTGATGATATTCTTGACAGTATCCTGGGTGGGAGCACCAAAGACCGTCATCATTCCTTCCTTTATGGGGTATATCATGTTGATCTTCTCTTCTAATGTGGCTTTATCCATGAGGTCTCCGATTCGCACCCCATATCTTGAGATCTTATCGGAGTAGCAGGGGCCTATCCCACGACCTGTTGTCCCCACTCCCCTGGGTCCTCGGGATTTCTCTTCGGCCCCGTCGAGAATCTTGTGATATGGCATTATTACGTTTGCTCTATCTGAGATCCTTAGTCCTTCGACCGTTATTCCCCTCGATTCCACCATTCGGATCTCTTCTAGAAGTTCTTCGGGATCGACAACCACTCCGTTCCCTATTATCGCCATGACACCTTTTCGGAGGATTCCAGATGGCAAGAGGTGAAGTTTGAATATTTCGCCGCCGACACCAATTGTGTGACCCGCGTTGGTCCCGCCCTGGAATCTAACCACCAAATCCGCATATTCCGCGAGACAGTCAGTAATTTTCCCCTTGCCTTCGTCTCCCCACTGGGTGCCAATGATTGCATTTGTAGGCAAATTCACACCAGTCCTTTGGATGATATGAGGAATAAATAAACTGTTTGGTCGTTGCCTAAACGATCTCCGATACGACTCCAATCAGATCTTTGAGACTGATATCAGTCTTGAAAGCGGTCGGTGAGAAATGGGTCCGTGAAACCTTTCCGACTTCCCCAAGCTTCTCGAGCAACCTGTTCATGGGTGGAGGTGATGCATGAAGCATCGAGGCGATCTCGTCATTGTCATAGAAATATGGAACGTCCAACTCTGCTTTCCAGATCGATAAGTATTTGATGCATCTTGTTCTGTCAGCCAGTCCGTCACGAACCTCCATCGACTCGAGAATCGTTCGATCATACAAAGGGCCGCCCCACAGGGGGCCATAGGATTCTGCGCAATCATACTCTCGCGAAAAGCTGCGAAATCCATCCTCCGGTCTGTATCGGATGTATCCCAATTGGTCGAGGGATTTGTCGGATTCCAGGGCGCTGGCTCGCATACGCATATGCAGACGAAAATAATGATCGGCGTAGAAGCAGAGAATCGGTTTGGCGCCCATCTCCAACTCAGCGGCCTTTCTCACCAAATATCCAACTAGTATCCTGAGACCGAGTTCATGTCCGAAAGTACATCGAACCGACCTCGCACCGTATCTCCTCGCACATTTCTTGGGATGGGTGCCAGCCAACGGCGCAGTGTCCGTTGCCGTGATGCCAAGTATCCCATTTCTCTTGCATCCCTGGATGGCTGCGGTAACATACGGAACGGGAGTGCCGAATGGGTCCACGTCTACATAATCAAATGGGCGATCAGACAAAAGACATCTCATATCGAGATTTGATGCTCTGCAGTTGTCCAGGTTGTTCAGCTCGATATTCCTCTCGATATACTGCAAAGCTTCTTCATTACTGTCATTGACGTAAATCATGAAGTCCCGCGCGACCTCGTTCGCCACTCTTATTCCCCTAGCCCCTGTTCCCGCCATGCTATCGAGCACCTCCTTGCCAGTAAAATCGATAGCATCGAACAACATTACGGAAATGTCTCGGTTGAAAGCCATCTGTTCGTTGTAGAATACCCCACCCTGTCTTTTCCCCGGACCTCTCGAAGAGTGGAGAATTGGCACAAGAAGTTCTGTTTGACCTTCCACGATTCCTAAGGAGCCTTCAATCTCACTCACAAGAGCTCTCCCTTCATGAGCTTCATTATCTTATATGGCAGAAGATTCCTGTTGATCGGGGTGACTTCAAGAATGCGGATGTCATCTCTGCGTCTTATGTCTTGGAGCAATGGATTTCGGGACTTCTTATGAAGGGTCAAGATGATTGGTTTGTTGACATCGAGCGCAGCCTTCACGGCAGCAACGAACTTCTCGCTCTCCACCTCCATCTTCCCTACCTCATCGATTACGACCACGTCAGCCTCTTCGCAACCCTTGGTGAGAGCTGTCACACCGACGTCCTCCAGGGCACTGAGGTCCACGCCAAACTTTCCCACCATGAATTTGCTGTGAATATCCACGTTTGCGAGAACTGCCTTTTTCTTCGTCTGCCAATCGATGACGTAAAAGCCTACCCGCTTATTATCCTCGATGATGGGTTCCGTAATCATCCCACCGACTTTCAAGTCGTCGGATTCCAGCATCTCGATGACCTTAAGAAGTGCATGAGTCTTCCCAGCCCCAGGAAGACCAGTTATGCCAATCTTGATTCCCCTATTCATTCTCGCCACCAGAGCACAAACAAATTCCTAAATGACCCCCACCGTGCAAAGTAACGGC
>JBGOWR010000125.1:0-3662 GCA_041478695.1 Thermoplasmata archaeon
GAAGACCACTGGATCATTTCTATTCCAGAACTACTCGAGGGAGGAGATATGCTTCCAGAAAGGTCATCGAGAGTATCTTTACGATCTTGACGGAAACGAATTCCTCGATCTCGTCGCTGGAATCGCCGTCAATGTGCTTGGTCACTGTCATCCTGCGATAGTTGACGAGGTCTGCTTGCAGGCTAAGAAGTTGGTCCACGTGTCGAATCTGTATCATGTCAGGGAGCAAGCCGAGTTGGCGGAGGTGCTATCTTCGATAACACCGTCATCGTTAAACGTTTCGCTTTTCGTGAACAGTGGCACTGAGGCGAATGAGGCTGCGTTGAAGTTGGCGGTTAAGTATACTGGTAGGTCTAGATTCGTTGCCGCAAAGAACTCCTTTCATGGCAGAACCGCAGGATCATTGTCAGCGACTGGCCAGCCAAGATACCATTCCGGATTTGAGCCTTTGATCATTCCCGGTTTCGATTTCGTCGAATACGGCAATTGCGAGCACTTGAAAAGCGCTGTTAATTCCGACACTGCGGCTCTTGTCCTGGAGCCAATCCAGGGTGAAGGTGGGATTGTGGTTCCTTCTCTGGAATTCATGAAGACGGCGAGGGACGTCTGCGATGAACGCGGGGCCCTTCTGATTCTTGACGAGGTCCAAACAGCTTTCGGTCGCACAGGGAAGATGTTCGCTTTCGAACATTATGGAATCGTTCCAGACGTAATGACTCTGGCAAAGGCACTGGGCGGCGGCTTTCCGATTGGAGCGTTGATGACTTCATCCAATATCTCGAAGGTCTTCGTACCTGGCTCACACGGTTCGACATTTGGCGGAAATCCCTTCGTATGCGCTATTGCCAAGAGCGTGCTCTCAACAATAGTGGCAGAAGGTCTTGTCGTAAGGTCTGCCGAAATGGGCCGCATGTGGATGTCACAATTGCTCTCGATTCCGAACGAGAATGGGGTAGTCAGGGACATAAGAGGAAAAGGTCTAATGATCGGGATCGAAATGGGCGATGAGGCGAAGAGACTCCAGAAGCATGCGTTCCAGAATAGAGTATTGGTCAATGTGTGTGCGGGAGGAGTAGTGCGTCTCTTGCCTCCCTTGATAATAGGACAATCTTCGACGAAAAGATTCAGCGATCTGCTGACCTCTTTCGTCAGCGCATCATCTTGACTAATGCTTTAATACTCGTTCCGGATATCCTGCATTTCTCATGAAGAAGGGCTTGCAGAAAGAGAGCATTGCGGAGAGAACGCGTGCCTACATCGATTCGCATCCGAGCATAAAGGACTGTATCGCGAAGGATCTCATCAACTTCTCATCCCTTGCACGTCAGATCATGAAGGACATGGAAATCCGTAACGAAGAAGCGGTCATGATCGCCTGTCGCCGTTATGCAATCAGACTCGGTAAGCATGACCATGAGAGAGATGTTCTAAAGGTTCTGGGTGACAGCAGGCTCGAAGTCAAGACGAAGATATGCATTGTTACGGCCAAGAATGACTGGACGGTCTTGCATAGACTCGAGATTGTTTTCAAGAGACTGATAAACGAGAAGGCGATAATGCAGGTCATCCAGAGTGCTCAGGCGTTGACAATAATCGCCGATGAGAAGCTGAAAGGAGAGGTTGTCGATGCAGTCGGAAAGGAGAATGTTCTAAAGGTGAGACAAGATCTTGTGGAGATTTCCGTGAAGTCTCCAGAGGTCATCGTGGACACGAGTGGCGTTTATTCGCATCTTGTATCGAGTCTTGCAGAGGGCGGAGTCAACATTGTCGAGACTGCGAGCTGCTACACTGACACGATATTCATCTTAAATGAGGCGGATATGATTGAAGCATACTCGATCCTCTCAAAGTGCATAGAGAGTGCAGAGGAAATCGAGGGCAGAGAAGAGACCTAATCTACGTGAACCGAACGCATGGCGCCCGTCTTCTGAGTTCCTTTGGTACTCAAATCGTTCCAGTCATATATCTGCAAAGGGACTTTCTACTCCGCCGCATCTTGCTGAGCAATAATAAAATAGGAGCAGCATCATAAAAGGAGAGCGTCAGAGAAGGAGGAGTAATTGTGCCAAAGGTCCCGCAGATTAGAATCGAGCCCCCAGGGCCAAAAGCAAAGGAGATCATAAAGGTCGACACGAAATACTTGGCTACTTCCACAAAAACCTCTCCGATAGCGGTCGAATCGGCGAGCGGATCAGTGGTCTGTGATGTCGATGGGAATCTCTATCTCGATTTCGCTAGCGGAGTCTCTGTCCTTAACATAGGTCACTCTCATCCCAAAGTCGTCAGGGCCGTCAAGGAACAGGCTGAAAGGGTCATGCACTTTGCTGGTACGGACTTCTACTATGATCTGCAGTCGCGGTTGGTCAAGAAGCTGAGTGAAATCTGTCCTGGAAGATACGACAAGAGGGTCTTCTTGAGCAATAGCGGGACTGAGGCGATCGAGGCTGCCATCAAGGTTGCGAGATGGCACACCCAGAGGAAGCAGTTCATATCCTTCATCGGAGCCTTTCACGGCAGAACAATGGGATCTCTTTCTCTGACCGCCAGCAAACCCGTGCAGAGGAGAAGATTCTTTCCTCTTGTTCCTGGTGCGGTTCACATTCCGTTCGCCTACTGCTATCGCTGTCCGTATCATCTGGAGTATCCTTCATGCGGTATCTGGTGTGCGAAGATACTTGAAGAGGTCTACTTCGAATCGTTCCTCCCTTCCGATGAGGTGGCCGCTTTGTTCATCGAGCCTGTCC
This sequence comes from Thermoplasmata archaeon, assembly GCA_041478695.1. Lineage (GTDB taxonomy): Archaea > Thermoplasmatota > Thermoplasmata > Methanomassiliicoccales > JACIVX01 > JAJRAG01. The sequence goes on from JBGOWR010000125.1 coordinate 2,745, forward strand.
AAGGAGAGGGTGGTTACGTTGTTCCACCAATTGAATTCATGAAGATCATGAGAAACGTGACCAAGAAGCATGGAATATTGCTCGTCGATGATGAAGTCCAGGCGGGAATGGGTCGCACTGGGAGACTTTGGGGCATCGAACACTTCGGTGTCACGCCAGACATTCTATGCGCTGCAAAGGCTCTGGGATCAGGTGTACCTATCGGCGCCACAGTGTATCATAGGAAATACGACTTCGGAGTCCAAGGCGCCCACTCGAACACGTTCGGCGGCAATCTGCTTGCCTGCGCCTCTGCTCTGGCGACCATAGACGTGATAGAAAATGAAGGAATCATCGAGATCGCCGCCAAGAATGGAAGGCATTTGAGAAAGCGTCTGGACGAAATGATGAACGAAAACGAGATCATCGGCGACGTTCGTGGACTTGGAATGATGCAGGCGACGGAATTGGTCGAGAACAGGAGAACGAAGAAGCCAGCAAAGAAAGCCAGGGATCGAATCGTCGAGCTCTGCTACAAACGGGGAGTGATACTTCTACCATGTGGGAAATCGGGCATCAGGTACATACCTCCTTTGACCACTCCAGTCGAGCAGATCGATGCCGGAATCGATGTCATAGAAAGCGCGTTCAAGGATGTTTCCAAGTGAGATATGTGAACATCACACTTGTGATGCAGAACACGAAGAGCCACCAGGGAGGTTTGAACTCCCGACCTGCTGATTACAAGTCAGCCGCTCTTCCAGCTGAGCTATGGTGGCTTCGCTTCCGTTATTCCGGAACTAGCATTTAGCATTTGTTCCTCAGATCAAATGGCTTCACCAGTTCCGCAGATGCGACGAAGTCTAACGGACTATTCTTCTTCGTTCTTGTAGAGTTCCTCTGCCTCTTTTATGAAAGCGTCGCCGCCATACTCTGATC
>JBGOWR010000089.1:0-4321 GCA_041478695.1 Thermoplasmata archaeon
ATCACGAGATGGTCAGCTGTCAGATGTGGCTTGAGCTCGTCGAGTACTGGACCGAGATGCTGAGGCTTCACAGAGAGGACTATCACTGGCGCAGATCGGACCGCGCGGACGTTGTCTTCTGTGACTTCCATACCAGTTGTCCGGGAGATGAACTCTCTGCGCTCGGGTATGATCTCGCTAGCGATGATGTCTTCCTTGGTCGCGACTCCGGCTGAGATTATCCCGTTCATGAGCGCTTCGGCCATGTTCCCGGCCCCGACGAATGCTATCTTCTTGCTCATGGTTCCACCTCTATGTGCCACTCTTTGTCAGTGACTAGCCTTCATTGTGACCTTTGTATATAAAGTGCTCTGAATTCCATTCAACCGATCGGGTCCATCCAGCATCTCCAATCGGTCAAGCATCATTCGAATTCCGATCTCATTCCGGTCGTTTACTTCCCCAACATCTTGAGGACCTCCCGCATGAAGGCGGGCAAATCCGCCGGTCGCCTCGAAGTGATCAGGTTCCTGTGAACAACGACCTCCTCGTCCTTGTACCTCGCTCCCGCGTTGATGAGATCGTCCTTTATCGCCGACACTGACGTGACCTTCATCCCTTTCAGGATGCCTGCTGAGATGAGCACCGATCCTCCATGGCATATCGAGGCGACGAGCTTGCCATTCTCGAACATGTCCTTGACGAATCCCTTGATCGGAATATGACGTCTCAGCTTGTCCGGGGCCCAACCCCCAGGTATGATAACGCCATGGAAGTCTTTCGGTCTGGCCGCCGAGATCGGCAGGTTCACCTTCACCTCGTAGCCATGCTTGCTGAAGTATACGTCATTGCTTCCCGTACCGACCACGATCGGCTCATGACCCGCCTCCCTTAGTCTCAGGAAGGGATACCAAAGTTCTAGGTCCTCGTAGTCATTCTCTGCCAAGACTGCAATCCTCTTGACCATAGTAGCACCGTCGTTTTTCATTGGACGAGGTTGTCTATATTGTTATTGTTCCTCACCGCAAAATCACGACGGGATTCGAGCGCAGAGAAACGTAACAAAAAACATCATCAGTCTTCGGCACGTCCAGCCATTCATATGGAATCTCCCCTATAATCCCTGGAAGATTTATATAACGGCAGTATATTGGAGCTCCGATGCTACTTGAAAAGTATCTGCCTGTCGCCATCTTCGCCCTGGTCGCGATACTCTTTCCCGTGCTAGCATTCTACATTTCACGCTTTTTCCGTCCCACCAAGAAGACCGCTCTCAAATACCAGACCTATGAGTGTGGGGAGGAACCTATCGGAGAAGCGAAGATACAGTTCCATTTCCAATATTACATGTTCGCGATAATATTCGTCATATTCGACATAATCATTGTCTTCTTGATGATCTGGGCTCTTGTCTTTTCTGATCTATCCGTTATGGCCAAGACATACATGGGCATTTTCCTTGCGATCCTGTTGGTTGGAGTCGCTTACGCATTGAAGAAGGAGGAAGTGATCTGGATCTGAGTCTTGCGCCAAATGCGATCGCGATGAGCGCGAAGGAATTCATGAGGTGGTCTTCTGGTGTTTTCGATGAGATCATGCGAACCTCTGGGGTCAAGAGGGCGGTCGATAAGGTCACCGTCCCGATCTGGAGCTGGGCGCTGAGGAACTCGTTGTTTCCGCTTCACTTCGGAGTTGCATGCTGCGCGCTCGAGATGGCCGCGGCGTCGGCCGCGAGGTTCGATGCTGAACGCTTCGGCATCGTGTATCGCTCATCGCCGCGTCAATGTGACGTTCTGCTGGTGAACGGCTGGGTGACCACAAAGCTGAGGCCGGACCTCAGAAGATTGTATGAGCAAATGCCCGAGCCGAAGTGGGTCGTGGCGATGGGGGAGTGTGCGATCTCTGGCGGTCCATGGTACGACTCATATAATGTCGTCCAGGGAGTGGACACGTTATTTCCAGTTGACATCTACATCCCGGGCTGTCCTCCAAGACCGGAGGCGATGTTGGATGGATTCATGCTGCTTCAAGAGAAAATCAGGACGGAGACGAAGGGCATGTTCCTGGAAGATTGAGGTGATCAACTGGAGAAAGATGTGCCGATGGGGGGACTGACCGAGGAGGACGTTGTCGAGGCCGTAAAGAAGGCTCTCCCTGAAGGCGTCACCATCGGTGTCGTCGGTCCAAGGAGGATCACCGCTCGATCGACAAGGTCTGTTCTGTTCTCGCTCTGTGAGCGTCTAAAGAACCAACTCAGCTTCGAACACGTATCTTGTGTTTCAGGTGTTGACAAACTTGATCACATGGAGGTCGTCTATCACATTTCGTCATACGCCAACCAGTGCGTCATAGAGATCACGGTCGACATTCCTATCGATAGTCCAGAAGTGGACTCAATTGCACCTCTTTGGGGCGGCGCGAACTGGCATGAAAGGGAAGCATGCGAGTTATTCGGCATTCGATTCCGGAACCATCCTAAGATGGAGAGGTTGCTGTTGCCCTCTGATCTCACATACTATCCGTTCAGGAAGGAAATCAAATTGAGGGGGCGATGATCTGGCCGAAATGTGGATAAACATGGGGCCTCAGCATCCTATGACCCACGGTCTCTGGAACCTAAGGGTCAAAGTCGATGGCGAAACGATAGTGGATGCTGAGCCGGTCATCGGCTATCTCCACCGAGGGTGGGAGAAGTTGACAGAGAATCGCGTCTATCCACAGATCATACCGATGTCGGATCGTCTATGCTATGGTTCCTCGATGACCTGGAGTCATCTCTATTGCCTGACGATAGAGGACCTTATGGGCGTTCAGGTTCCAGAAAGGGCGGAATACATACGCGTCATAGTCCTCGAGCTTCAGAGAATAGCCTCCCACTTGATGTGGCTTGCAGCGTATGGGACGGATCTTGGTCTACTGACCGCTTTCGTCTACTGCATGAGGGAGAGGGAGCTCTTCCTCGATCTCCTTCAGGGTGTCACCGGAGCGAGGATGACTTACAATTATCCCCGGATTGGCGGTGTGAGGAACGACCTTCCACCGGATTTCGAGAGGGATTGCCTGAGAGTGCTCGATTACTTTGAAAAGAAGATCGACGAGTATGAGGAGATCTTCGACGGCAGCGACATCTTCCTGATGAGGACACAAGGCGTAGGTGCCCTCAAACCCTCTGATGGTATGAATCTGGGGGTCACTGGCCCGACCCTGAGAGGTAGTGGCGTGAAGATCGATCTTCGTAAGCACGACCCATACTCCGTCTATGACGAACTGGACTGGAGCATATGCACCCATCCGGATTGTGACTGCTATGCCAGATACAGGGTCCGGATGGACGAGATGAGGATGAGTTGTCATATTGTTCGCGAGGCTTTCAAGAAGTTGCCTACCGGACCATTCCGGGTCAAGGCTCCGCGGAATGGACCAAGAAAGACAGCTTTCGCAAGAGTAGAGGACCCGCGAGGCGAGGCCCTGATGTATGTCGTCGGTGATGGCACCGACAGGCCGTACAGACTGAAGGTACGTAGCCCGATATTCGTCATAGTCTCGGCGGTGCCTGTCATGTTGAGGGGATACAAGGTAGCGGACGTGCCGTCGATCATGGGATCGGTGGACATGTGCCTTGGCGAGACTGATAGGTGAGCAAATGGACCTGTACCAATTCACTGAGGGCATTGTGACATGGCTCGTCAGCATTGTGAATTGGGTCCTCAATTGGATAGGTCTAAATGGATTGGCGAACTGGCTCGGCGGTCCCGACGTTATCAAATTCCTCACTTTGCTCGGTGAGTCCGTCGTCCTCTTGTTGGTCGGATTCATAGTTGCGATAACCATGATATGGCAAGAGAGAAAGACCCTCGGCCGCCTCATGGATCGCAGAGGGGCGATGGTCGTCGGACCCGCAGGGTACTTCCAGAACATCGCTGACGGCCTCAAGACATTGCTGAAAGAGTACATCGTCCCTGACAAAGCGGATAGGACCGTCTACGATTGGGCCCCGGTCATAATGATCGGGTCCTCCATTCTCCTACTCGTTGCCATCCCGCTCAGCGATAGGTTCTACATGTCGGATCTTGACGCTGGTCTTCTGTTCATCTTCGCGGTCTTCAGCATCACGCCTTTCGCCATACTTCTCGGAGGTTGGGCATCGAACAACAAGTACACGCTTATCGGAGGTATGAGGTCCGCCGCCCAGCTGATCTCATACGAGATCCCGCTGTTGCTCTCTTTGGTCGGGGTCGTTCTGCTGGCAGGCAGTCTGAATGTCGGTGATATCGTCAACGCGCAGTCCGACTCCACTTGGTTCATCATTCCCCAGTTCATCGGTTTCATCGTCTTCATGATC
>JBGOWR010000185.1:0-2776 GCA_041478695.1 Thermoplasmata archaeon
CTCGCAATCCTATCTTGCTCCTCATGAGGCGGAGCAAGCTTTTCTTTGTCTCGTCGTCGAAATTGATGTCCATGCGGCTCTGAACGAGATCGATATACTCAGCGGCTGCTCGCAACTCCTTGCCAGAGTAATGTCTTCTGGCTACGCTGACTATTTCATCTGGAGGTAAGTAATCCAAGAATGAGGCTATCTGGCAGGCCAGATCGTAAGCTTTTTTCTGCGCCGTGGGTACGTCCTTCATGAAATGACCCACGTCTACGATGTAGACCACATCTCCGAGCATGAGGTTGTCGGGTTTTATATCTCCATGAAAGATGCCGTTGTCGTGCATCCGCTTCAGGTACCCGAAGACCGCGTCCAAATTCTCTGACGAGAGATCCTCGATTGAAGAGATCGGGTGAGCGTCGAGGTACTCGGCCACCAACAACCAGATATCCGCGTTCAGGGGATAGAATCCATAGGGTTTTGCCGTCGGAATGCCAAGTTTGTTGATCGCCACGAGCATCTCGTGCTGGTGCCTCGCCATGTCCTCGGCAGATTTGGTGACTTCGAACATGGGATCCATCGAGTTCACCTGCAGAAAGACGTTCTTGAAGAACTGAATGGTGCGGGCGGTCAGAAGGTCGCTGCTACCCATGATCTTGCCGAAATAGCGAACTTCTTGACCTTTCTCATTCGAGCCTTGGATCACCACGGGAATCGACAGTCGGGAGCCCCCAGAACCGATCGGTCTTATGGTGACATCAGAGAGTCGGAATCTCTCTGCCATTACCTTGTGGACTCCCTCCAACACGTCCCTGAAGAATTCGCGGTGAGCTCGAATATGCTGGCCTTCAGCATCATCGCTCATCGGTCTCGGTCTCCCTGCTCTTGACCCCGTCATATTCCACGAGCGGGAGAGCTTGAATCGGTCTTCCTCTCCGACTGCCCATCCAGAGCTCAAACACCAGGAGCAGAGCGCGCAAGCGATGTATCTTCATACCCTTTTTGACCCCACGACCGAATTCGACCACCGGCTTGCCCTTGTGCATGTAGACGATGTGCCAGACCGTCAATTCAGGTAGAGTGAAGTACATCTGATTGGTATTCACCGTGACCTCTTTGCCTTTCACCGTGATGTCAACGTCGACCATCCCTTCGCGTTTGATGGGGATCCTCACTCCGCCGCCAAAGACGACCCTGAACAGCGCATATGTGATGATCTCTAGAGTGCTTAGATCGATAGGACGCTCGATGCGACTGGGGGGCCTTCCGGTCCCTTTCTTCTCGGGCGTGGGAACAACCCCCTCCGACCCGCCTCTTTTGTCCTCATCTGTACCTAAGACACTGACCTTTCCCACTCTGTCCGACTCGAGCTGGCCCTTCTCCTCAGCCAATTCCTGTGGAACCTCTCCCATTCGGGGCCGATGACCATCCCAATTCGACGGTCTCTCCACGTAAGGAGCTCCCTCTTTGTGGTACTCGCTGTTAACGTTGATAGCACCTTTCTTTCTCCAGTATTGTTCAAAAGAATCGAGGTCGGATTCTATTCCGGCCATGTGCTCAGGAAGACCCTCCTTGTGGTATTCGTGGATGACCGTTCGATCTGCCGGATCCACCCATTCCTCCGGGCACATGAGGGCGCGATCGCATTCCTTCTCTTTCGCAGCATTACCCTTCCTCTCAGCTTCATCGTTCTCGGGATCGGACAAAGGATGCACCTACTTCCTGATCAGAATCTGAAACCTGGCGAAAACCCGCGTTCCGTCGCCATACTCTTCCATAGAGATCTTCCAATCCTCAAGTTCGGCATTCAGATTGCCCAGGAACTTGTCCAACTCATCAACTATCTTCTCCACATTCTCTGGTTTGCCACCAACCAGACGTAAGACCGAGGCCATCTTCTCTTTCTTCTCCATTCCAAGACCGAGGAGACTAACCTAGCACGGTCTAAATATCTTTTTGCATCTTTCCCTGTGAAAAGGTGACCAGGTCAGATGAAAGAACTTCCAGGATTCTCAAGAATCCTTTAATAAAGAATGCTAGTCACAATGGCAACGTTTAGGAGGCGTCACTCTCTTCACTTACGGAGGTGCAATAGCCTTGAAAGCGAGCGACAATACAAATCAAACAACTGAGGACATCGCCGCATTCAGAAAGGAAGTCGCGGATGAGATAGCTTCTGAGGAGACGATGCTCCAGAAGATGAACTCATCGCATAGACCAGACTATCAGGGACACCTTCTTGCAGTCGTTCTCATAGCCATCACAACTGTCATGGTCCTCCTGCAAAGCCATGTCTTCCTCCTCTGGCTGATCGTTGGCCTTCTCCTATACTCGTACAACTTCGTGATCATCCTCATACCGACAACGACCAAGCGGGCCAGACCGGAAGAGAAGGGTATACTACTGAACATGGACATGGACGACAGATGGCTTGCTATCAAGCTTCTTTGGAAAAAGAAACGCATGGCTGTGGAAATAGGACTCACTGTATTCCTGGGTGGCATGGTACCCTTGGCATTAAGCTTCTCAGTGATATTCGGATTGGGCGCGTTTTTCGCCCTATACCTAGGCTTCCTGTCCCATATGATCGAGGAGCAATTGGCCGTGATCGTGTTGGCACAGATCTTGTTCATTTTGTTATTCTATGCCATGATGATCGTCCTCGAGCCCCAAGCTCAGGGCATAACAAGAATCGCCACCTCCTACAAAGGGAAAATGGGCGAAGCGCAATCAAATGGAAGGACGGCGTTCATGATACTGATGATGTTCATTGTTGCCTTGTTGACGTTCA
>JBGOWR010000010.1:0-10505 GCA_041478695.1 Thermoplasmata archaeon
CTCGGCCGCGAAGGGTAGCGATGAACTCGCCTTGAGCATGCTGGAACTCGATGTCTCAATCCCAATTCACTACTGTTCCTCTAGCTTCAAAGACAGAATTCAACTGAGAAGAAGATTGATGCGCCGAGCGAGGAATGTCGCGAGGCCGAGCGACGTCATCACCGATGACGGAACGCTGCTGAAGGGAATCATAGATACGAAGAACTCGCACAAGGTCATCGAGATGCTGACGAGCAAGTTCCTGGTCCCTCCAGAGCTTATCCACCTCGACAGAGATAAGAAACGCGTTGAGGTGGCACCATGGGTGCTGGAGGAGATCGCGCGCAAACTCCCCTATGACAGCTTCATTATCGAAGAGTACCCGACGGCCGACCGGCTTGAGGTGGAGAGAGAGCAGATCGGTGCAAGGACTAAGCGACGCTGATGCTCTGGATGTTGTGGTGCCTATTCACGATGTCTCTTGCGATCTTCAGATTCCTTCCGTTCTTCCCTATCGCTCGGCCTTTTACCTTGGGGTCGACGGTGACGGTCGCGTGAACGATATTCCCTCTGTTCTCGATCGCGACGCCTTGCACGTTGTAACTATAGAAGACGTTCCTGATGAACTCTTCAGGCTCATCGGAGTATTCGATGACCTGGATGTTCTTACCGGTCGTGTTCTTCATCCTTATGACGTTCTCGCCGCCCTTGCCGACCGCCCTATTCGCCTGCCCTGGATCGACGACGAAAACGAGCTTGTCCTCCGTCTCAAGGCAGTCCTTCACGTGCGTCCTTGTCACGTTCTCGAACAGCGAGATGTATCGAAGGGTTTCCTCTGTGAACGTTATGTCGGGCATGATATCACAATGAAAGGATGTTGGAGGCGCCCTTGTCGAGCACGGCCAGCGCCGAAACCGAGAATGGCTTCCCGCATAGTGCCCCAAGCTCCATGTTCGTTCCCTCGTACCTGTGCGTCTTCACTCCATGTGTCGTTGTGATAAGGAAATCGCTTGGGCAGTTCTGGGAGAGTATCACCAGCTTTGCCTCGCCACTCCTTACGGCCTTTTCGGTTTGTTGAGTGCCGAACACGACCCTGCCTGTGGTGACCGCCGCCTTCAAAGCTCTTCCTAAGTCAACCATTCTCTTGCCCCCTGCGGACGGGCGTGTATACTAGATTCACGGCCCCTGTCCCGAGTGTAACCGGTTGCCCCACTATAATATTTTCTGCAACGCCATCAAGATTGTCCACCTCACCAGTTATTGCGGCATGCAGTAAGTGAGTGGAGGTTATCTCGAACGCCGCTCGGGCGAGCACGCTCGACTTCCGCCCGGATATGCCGTGCCTCCCGATAGCTTTCACGTCACCGTCGTTCGTCATCAAATCTGCGACTAGCATGATATGTCTGATATCGACTGTCAGACCCTGTTCCTCCAGCGTCCTGGAGGCTTCATTCACGATCGCGTTCCTGGCGGCCTCGACCCCTAGCACTTCATATATCTCTTGGACGCAGTTCGTCGTGGTTCGGGTCTTGTCCACCTGATCGATCTCCAGCACTTTCTGGAGATTCGATCCTTCGGTATAGATTACGTGCTCGTCCTTTTCTCTTCTTATGATCGCCCTTTTGATGTTATCGATTCCCTTGATCTTGCAGTCTTTGACAGAGTCGGAGATCACCTGAAGCTTCTTGAAAGACGGCTCGTCCGAAGATATCACTAGGTTTTCTTTCTCAAGATTTACCAGACCTTTCAGTCCTCTAAGCTTTGCGATCTTCTTGTAAACGTCGTCGAGAGAGATGCCCTTCTGGATCATCTTCCTTTCATCTGGATGCACTACCACTTTCATATTGACGATGTCGGTCTCCACGTCCGCGATGTCCAGAAGTGTCGTCGCCTCGACCTCGGAGGCTATCTTCCTGACCCTGTCGACGTCCCCCCTGGACTTCGGGTCGATGTGCACCGTCATCATTGGGGTGCTTGGCACTCTTCTTGCGTCGACGATCTCTATCAGTCTAGGAAGACCTAGGGTGACGTTGATCTCTGCGACACCGGCATAGTGGAAGGTACGCATCGTCATCTGCGTGCCTGGCTCGCCTATGCTTTGCGCCGCGATTATTCCCGAGGACTCGTTTGGATCCATCATGTGAGCCTCGAAGCGCTCATGGGCTTTTGTGAGTATTCTCTTCAGAGTCGATAGCGGGACGTCGATGCCCTCTATCCGGCTCGCGATCTCAGAGATAACCTGCAGAGGAACGGTCGACTTAAGATCCTGGCTGAGCTTCAGCATCTTGGTCTCGAGCTCGGTAAGCGGCTTGGACTTGACAGGTACATAGAGCTCGATCTTCGGCTTCGAGGGAGTCACTTCCTCTTTCTTCGAGGCTTTCTTCGATGGTTTCTTCATCTTGCCTCCGACCTTGACCAGTATCTCCTCCGTTTCCTTCTTCGTGAAGCCGAGCGACGTTATCGCATCAGCGCTGGCATCTGTGATCTCGCGGATGGTACCGAACTTATCGAGTAATTTGACGACCTTCTCCTCGCTAAGCCCCCTCCGCATGAGGGCCTTCATCGTGTCCTTCCGCGCCATTTACTCCTCACCTCCGCTCTCGAACTCGGTCTCCTCAGACTCTTCCTCATCTTCCGTCTCCATGAGATCCTTCTCGATCGTAGCATAGCCAATGAGCTTCTTCTCCTCGATCTTCGCCAGCAGCTCCGCCTCATCTCCGAGCACTTCCATAAGAAGATCGTCGATGTCTATGGCGTCTCCCTGCACGCTACGGCATGGGTCGATGCCATCCTCTCCATACTTGAACTGGACTACCATGTCGGCCGTGTTCCTGACCGTTCCGTCCTGCTTGAGCTTCAAATCCTCGAGAGCGTTGATCAACCTACGTTGCATGTATCCTGACCGAGACGTCCTGACGGCAGTGTCGACCAGACCCTCTCTCCCTCCCATGCTGTGGAAGAAGAACTCGGTAGGGGTCAGACCGCTCTTGTAGGAGTTCGTAACGAAGCCCCTTGCCTGAGCACCCAAGTCCCCTTTCCTGAAGTGCGGGAGAGTTCTGTTCCAGTAGCCTCTCGAAAGTCTTTCTCCTCGGACGGCCTGCTGCCCAATACAGCCCGCCATTTGGCTGAGGTTCAGCATCGAGCCCCTGGCGCCGGACCTCGCCATGATGACGGCAGAGTTTTCCAGACCGAGGTGGCGACCTGCGATCTGTCCGGCCTCGTCCCTTGCCCGCCCGAGCACCTTCATGACCTCGACTTCCAGCGTCTCCTCGAGCGACCTTCCCGGAAGCTGCTCCAGTATTCCCTCGCGATAGGCCGCGACCAAATCGTCGACTTTCTTCGTAGCATCCTGCAGGACGTCCTCGATCTGGCGCCTGGCCTCTTCCGGGATGTCCTCGTCATCGATCCCGGTCGTGAAGCCTCTCACCATGATAGCTCCGATGGCCAAGCGCGTCAGGTTGTCGATGACGTTCTTCCCCACTTCGGATCCGTAGTCTCTCGCGAGCTTGTCGATGATCTTTCCCTTGAAGGCCCCTATCGCCTTCTCGTCGATCGTCCCACAGAATAGTTCCCCGTTCTTTATTCGGACGTAAGCATCGAGGTCGCATTTCTCCTTCATGCACTCATTGCATTTTCTGCAGATCGATGACCTGAAGGTTATCCTGAAATCCTCTGGCAGTACGAGCGAAAAGAGCTGTTTGCCAGTCCAGTACTTGGCGCCGTCAACATCGACTGGTTCCGGGACTGGTCTGTGCTTGACCCTTGACAGCATGAACAATGTCTCGCTCCAAGTGAACTTTGAATCTCCGTGCGTCAGCAGGAAACAACCAGTGATGTGGTCATGAATGGCACCTATCACCGGCCCCCCGAACCTCGGAGAAAGAATGTGCTCCTGCACCTTCATCAGGATGAGCGCCTCGGCCCTCGCCTCATCGCTCTGGAGGACGTGGAGGTTCATCTCGTCGCCGTCGAAGTCCGCGTTGTACGGTGGACAAACGCAGAGGTTCAATCTGAACGTCTTCCACGGCATGACCCTCACGCTATGCGCCATCATGGACATTCTGTGCAACGACGGCTGCCTGTTGAACAGGACTATGTCGTTGTCCATCAGATGTCTTTCGACTATGTACCCGGGTTGGACGGTCTCGGCCACGCTTTCAGCGTTCTTGTCCGTGACCCTTATTCTCCGACCGTCAGGGCGTATGACATAGTTCACGCCTGGCAGATACTTCTCACCTGCTGGATCCGGACCGCGCTTGACCATTTCCTTGAGAACTTCCATGTTGCTCTTCGTAGCATAGACTGGAAGTGTCAACTCCCGTGCGGCCTCGATCGGTACTCCGACCTCATTGATCGATAGTCCTGGGTCTGGAGATATGACCGTCCTCGCCGAGAAGTTCACCCTCTTACCGGACAGGTTCGATCGGAACCGCCCTTCCTTGCCCTTCAACCTCTGGACCAAGGTCTTGAGAGGCCTTCCGGACCTGTGTCTTGCTGGGGGGATTCCCGAAGTCTGGTTATCGAAATAGGTCGTGACATGATACTGAAGTAGCTCCCAAAGGTCCTCGACTATCAGCTGGGGAGCACCGGCATCCCTGTTCTCCCTGAGTCTCTGATTGATTCTGAGCACATCGACAAGCTTGTGAGTGAGGTCATCCTCAGACCTGTCACCTGACTCAAGCGTTATCGATGGTCTGACCGTGACGGGCGGAACTGGGAGCGCGGTAAGGATCATCCATTCGGGCCTGCATGCGTTCGGGTCTATCCCCAGGGGGATAAGGTCCCCATCCGGTATCCTCTCGAGCCGCTCCCTCACCTCCTTCGGGGTGAGCTTGTGACCGTCCTCTCTAAATGTCGTAGGTTTGTCCAAAGTGATCTTCAGCTGTTCGGCGCCGCAGTGTGGGCAGACGGGCCGGGAGGAGGCATCTTTCGCTGTCTCCTTCGTGACGAGGCGGACGTCCATCGTGTCCCCGCCCATCTCCTCGACCATCTCCATCGCTTCCTTGTACTCCTTCGCCTGCGCTTCCGTGAGGAGAAGCCGACCGCAAGACCGACATGTGGATTGCAGCAGCTTCTTTATCTCCTTCACGAAACCGACATGGATGACTGGCATCGCAAGGTCGATATGGCCGAAATGGCCCGGGCACTCGTCCACCTTGTGCCCGCAGGTCTTGCACCTCAACCCTGGCTCGATGACTCCCAAATGAGGGTCCATCAGACCCATGTCGATCGGGAAGCCATCGTCGTCGTAGGTGTCAGCTGTTATGATCTTCGTGGCCGACATCTTCCTGACCTCGTCAGGAGACAAGCATGCGAATTTAACAGACCCTATCCTCTTCGAAACGCCTCGCATCATCTTAAGTCCTCCAGTTGTAGACGCACGGCGACTCCAAGCGACAACAGCTCATCCAGCAGTAGTTTGAATGCATATGATGTCTGGATGAGGCTGACGTTCGTGTTGTTGCCACAGACCGGGCACCTGAGCGCACCTCGTCGATCCATCATCGCGATGTGACCGCAGCTAGGATTCCCGCAGACATACTGGAATGTGCCGTCGGACTCATCCAGCAATCTGTCCTTTATGACCATAGCTGCACCGTGTCCGATCAGACAGTCTCTCTCCATCTCACCGAACCTCAGACCGCCTTGCCTCGAGCGTCCCTCGGTAGGCTGCCTAGTGAGTATCTGAACCGGTCCCCGGCTCCTCACATGCAACTTTCCAGATACCATGTGATGCAGCTTCTGGTAGTATATGACGCCAATGAAGATATCGGCCCCGATCATTCCGCCGGACAGGCCATCATACATGACCTCCTTTCCGGTGTGCTTGAATCCGTTCCTGACAAGGGACTCACGCAGAGACTTCTCGTTCTCCCCACTGAACGGAGTTCCATCGATCGTACGGACCTCCATAGCACCGACCTTTCCACCGATCATCTCCATGACATGCGCGACCGTCATTCTCGACGGGATGGCGTGCGGGTTGATGACCAGGTCAGGCACTATGCCTTCAGAAGTGAATGGCATGTCCTCTTGAGCGGCGATCAGACCGATGACGCCTTTTTGCCCGTGCCTCGAGGCGAACTTATCCCCCAGCTCAGGGATCCTCTCGTCCCTGACCTTGACCTTGACGAGCCGGCTGCCATTCTCCGACTCGGTCAACATCACACTATCGACCCAGCCGCTCTCTCCAGGTCTTACGGTTATCGATGTTTCCCTGCGCTTCTGCGGGGTCAGGAAGTCCGTCTCCTCTTCCAGGAACCGTGGAGGCGAGGTCTTCCCGATGATGACGTCCCCTCCGCTGACAGCGGTCTCAGGACTTATCAGCCCGTCCTCACCGAGGTTGCTGTACGCGAGGTCGGCCCTCGCTCCCCTTACGTCGGGACTTGGGATCTCAAAGTGGTCCTCCTGACCTCCTGGGTACCTGCGCTCCTCGGCCCTGTATGTCCTCATGAACGACGAACGGCCTAGACCACGCTCCACGCTCGCCTTGTTGAGGATCAGAGCATCTTCCATGTTGTATCCATGATATGAGAGAATCGCGACCACGAAGTTCTGTCCGGCCGGGCGTTCGTTGAACGCCACGAAGTCCATTGGTTTGGTCTGGACCATCGGCTTTTCCGGATAGTGAAGCAAGTGACCCCTGGTGTCCGGCCTCTTCCTGTAGTTGGTGGAACTCAATCCAAGTGACTGCTTCGCCATGCCCGCGCCCATCGTCACTCGCGGAGATGAGTTATGCTCCGAGTACGAGACCAATCCAGCGCAGACCCCGAGAATGACGATCGGGTCCACCTCCATGTGGGTGTGCTCACTCGTCATCAGTAGCGGCGTCTTCATCTCTCCGTTGCAGTGGAGACATTGAAGCAATGCGAAGTTGTCGTCGGTGCCTGGGTTCATCCAGTCGACGTCGGTCTGGGAGATCGCCCTACCGCAGCTATCGCACCTTTCCGGTACGTCGTAGGGTTCGACAGCGATAAAGGAGTCCTCTTCCTCCTCTGCGTCGACCCATTCGATGATCCCCTCTCTGATAAGATCGGACCATCTCACCTTGCCCTCCCTTATGTCGTCTAGGTGTTTCCTCAAGAGGACGGTCTTGCCGTTCTTCAGGACGACGAGGGGGCGTCTCAGCCTGCCTTCGTCGCAGTTGATCATGACCTCGTCCATTTCTTCGTCGTATCTGATGTTTATCTCGTGTGAATTGAGACCACATCTGCGTCGATGCCTTATCTCAGCAACGAGCTCCTTCGCTTTTTCGTGGACTCCTACAAGATCCCCGTTGACAAAGACCCTGGTCCCTGTCTTCTGCTGGCCCTTGACCTCCTTGACGCCGAGGTCCTTGAGCATGAAATGCACGTTCTCCTCGCGGAATCCCTCGGAGACATCGATGATGAGGGCAGCGTTCTTCACAAGACCGCAGTTCTGACCTTCCGGGGTCTCGTTCGGGCATAGCCTTCCCCACTGCGTAGGGTGTAGGTCTCTTGCCTCGAAGTGAGGCTGACTTCTTGTCAGCGATGATGTTATCCTCCGCAGATGACTGATCGTGCTCATGTTCGATGTTCTGTCCAAGAGCTGGCTTACCCCGGCCCTCCCTCCGACCCAGTTACCTGTGGCAAGGGCGTGAAGCAGCCTGTGCGTGAGCAGGTCGGGTCTGATGGCGCTCGAGATCCTCAGATCCTTCTTCCTGGCGTAGGATCTCTCGAGCTGATACTTCAGGTCCTTCATGAGGTTCGTGAATGCCACTCTGAACAGGTCCTCCATCAGATCTCCGGAAAGCTTGAGCCTCTTGTTAGCATAGTGGTCCTTGTCGTCCTCCTTTCGGAGCCCCAACGACAGCTCTAGGACAGACCTCGCGATCCTGCCCAAAAAGATCGCTTTCTTGAGCCTGTCCTCTGGCGCATCTCCGAGGTGCGGAAGAAGCGACCTGTCGATGATCGACTCGACCTTCTTGACCCTGTACTCTTTGGCCTGCCCTGTAGCGAACTTCCTCTCGAGATACAGGACAGCATCATCCGTCGTGAAGATGCCGTTCGGCGGAAAAATCTTCTTGTCCTGGCACTCTTCGATGTTGGCGTATACGATGTTCGCCATCTCTGGGACGCTGACTATTGCGTCGTATATCTCCGCATCGCTCTCCATACCGAGAGCTTTCATCAACGCGATGAGGGGGATCTGCCCGGAGGCAGCCGGCACGGTGACCATGAGCATGCCGTCCTTCTTCTTCTCGACAAGTGTGAGCGCACGATAACCTTCCCTCTGTGAGAACACCTTCGCGACCTCGATCTTCGTTCCGTAGCGCTCGTTGAACTCGACCATCACCCTGTTCGGCGCGAGGTCCTCGAGGGATATCAGTACGCGCTCGGTCCCGCCGATGATGAAATAACCGCCTGGATCCTTTGGGTCCTCGGAAGCCTGTACGAGCTTGTCAGAGTACTCAGCCTCTGTCAATTCCCTCTCTTCCTCCAAGTTCTCCTTGTAGAGAGTGCACCGTTTCGACTTGACCATGATGGGCAGGTCACCGATGTGGACCTTCTCGGGTTCCTTCTCGATCCCGTCCTCGACGATAGTGAAATCCAACGCGACCGGAGCAAGGTAGTTCAGATTCCTGAGCCTGGCCTCCATTGGTGTAAGGGAATGGGAAGCGCCGTTCGCTTCTCTGACGACCGGCAAGGTCACTTGGATCGTCGGTCGAGCCTGGGGTTCTATGTTGCCCGTCTTCTCGTCCCTTCTGCGGCCGACCCTGATCTCCACGATTCTTCCTTCGGTCTTGTCCGGATCGAGTCGAATGATTCCCCGATCGATGTCCTCGGCCGAGACCCTCAGGTTGTCCACAATCATCTGCATCCTGCTGTTCGGGTTGTCAAGTGTGGAAAGGTAGTCGTTGAAACTTGAAATGTGATGGTTGACTATGCTTCGCTCTTTGAAATAGACCTCAACAAGATCACGCAAAGTATCACCCTCTTATTACCAGACGATATGCTATGAAGGTCTCCGCAGTCGGACTCCGTCTAACGATCTTCACGATTCTGCCCTCTTGGATCGGGCCGTAAATGTTTTCAAGAACTTTTATGCACGCGTCGCCGCGCCGGATCTTCGGAAGCTGATCCTTTGTTATCTTCATCGACTTCAAAACCTTGTCAGCCTCTTCTTCCGTGGCCAAATAGTGTTCTGGAACGAGCTCGTGCTCTAGAACATTATACTCTACAATATCTACCATCGTTTCACCCCGCCCCTACGCCTCGGACCGTCTGGTCTACTACGTAATGGTTTTATGAAAAACCATCGCGAACCGCTGCCGGAGACCTCGACATGCATGTGTTCTTCACCTACCCAAGCGGGCCCGCGGGGATTTTCGGAGACCACGGCGGGTGACCGAGGTCTTTTCGAACCCCGGGCCATCTGGTTAAAAGCCAGATGCTCTTTCTAGGGAAACTTGTTGTCAAGAATCCTACCTAGCTGAGCTACGGGCCCTTGGCTAGCAAGCCTTGGCGTTGTAGAACTGCGAGTAATGACTATGATTATTTAAACTTTGCTGAGCTGTCCATCCCCATGACCATCTGGACGACCGACAAGAACTCATCATGTCAAGGCAGGACGGTGAACGAGGCGAGACGTCAATGGCCGGTCAAAGGTGCCCGTCCATTTCACCGACGTGGGGCTCATTCTGCATTCTCGTTGCAGGTCACGTATAAATATGCGAACCGGTATCCTGCTTCCCGGCGAATAGCATGGAAAATGAGAAGATTTGCAGTTCATGCGGTGTTAGACTCACAAGCAAGGGCACCACGACCTTCCCATGCCCGTTATGCGGGGAAGTTCAGATAGGTAGATGCTCGAACTGTCGTGATCAGAGCGTACAATACACCTGTCCAAAATGCGGATTCAGTGGACCTTAGGTGATGTTCGTGGGGAAAGTGGCTGCCGTTTACAACTTGATGCCCGAGGGGATCGATGTCGTGATGGACGACCTCGCAAGACGCGTTTCTGAGGTCGTTCCGGATGGGGTCAGAATAGTGAGATCCCAGTCGAGGCCATTCGCCTACGGTCTGATGGTCCTGGAGGTCACATTCTTGATGAATGACGTCGCGGGCATCACCGACTCCCTTGAAGCCGCCCTGCAGTCCGTCGAAGGAGTACAGACAGTGGAGCCGATATCCGTCAGTCTGATCTAAGTCGGCGCGTCCTGTCTTTGTGTTCGGGCTTGAGTCCCCCTTTCTTTGGGTCTATCGTCTCATACTACCAAACCACTCTAGATCGGTTCGGCAGTGCAGGGACCACGCAACCGCGACTTGATGATCCAGTGTTCCAATATGGGACTTCAATTCCTAGTCTGGCATTGGCTTGATGCATCCGTTCTTCATGAGCAATTTGGTCATTCCTCTTGCCCTTCTTATCATCGATTCCGCTGTGCTGTATAGCTCGTCCCTGCTCAGTCTGATCCTTGCCACGCCCTGCTCCATCGCCTTCAAGCCCACGGCAAGCGCCTCCCTTGGGAACACCTCCCACTCGTCCATCGATGGGACGATGCA
>JBGOWR010000189.1:0-2675 GCA_041478695.1 Thermoplasmata archaeon
GAGCGGGGTCGTTGGATCTACGACAACATCAAGAAGTATCTGACATACCTTCTTCAGGCGAACCTCATCGAGATCGCCGTCATTAGCATCGGAGCACTATTCGTGATGCGCCTGCTGGGGTATGAGGGGGAAGACGCTCTTCCACTCCTCCCGATTCATATCCTATACATCAACCTTGCCACAGATGGGCTGCCCGCGCTAGCTCTCTCCTTCAGCCCCCCTGACCCCGACATTATGCAGCGTCCTCCTCGCAAGAAGGACGAGTCGGTCTTCACAAGAGACGTGAAATTGTTTCTTATCACGGCCATACTAGTGCAGACACCGATACTCCTCGCTGCCTTCGTCACTGCGTTGCCAGAGGGAGTAGACGCAGCGAGGACGAGATTGTTCCTCACACTTGTATTCATCGAACTTGCGGTCGCGCTGAATTGCCGTTCGCTCCAGTTCACGATAGATAGAGCGAAGCCTCACAAATGGCTGCTACTGGCGATCGTCTGGGAAATCATCCTATTGATCGTTCTACTCGCGTTTTCTCCTGCGAGAGATGCGCTACACCTCACAATCCAAACAATCATCGACGTCGCCTGGATAATCAGCGGAACGGCTATCACATTCGTCGTAATGGAATCAATAAAGCGCTTCGTCCTTCCACGGATAAGTGGTTCCTCCGCATAGTCAAAGTGACCAGTGAATGATCGTCACGACCAGCGATGAGTCTTCAGAAACACCAGGCTTGTCCAATTACCACCGATATCTCTGGCTCTCAAGCATGTCACAGCTGCGAGTTCGTAAGAAATCACAATAGGCCCCCGCCTTCGATGGTCCCATGTGCCTTCATTCCATTCTTCCCAAGCACCGTGCACACGCAACGTCATGTCCTAATTGACCCGAATACCAGAGAAGTAAGACCTGTCCCTCCCCGAGAAGATCTTGTTTCTTACCATATTCTTTCTTTTACCCTGTAGAACAGATTTGCATCAGCCATTCACTCCGCAGATTTCGCTTTCCGTCCATAGCCTCGACGAAAGGCAGAGGACGAGCGCCTCCAAGACGAAAAGATGAATGAGTGTTAGGCCCTTATCGACCACGTCCGAATCACCACTGAGGGATGTTGTTGATAGAAATCGACGGGTCTGAGGGGGAGGGCGGAGGACAACTGCTCCGATGCAGTGTTGCGCTCTCAGCCCTGACCGGCAGGGAGGTCAGAGTATTCAACATCCGAGCCAAGCGACCGAAGGCCGGACTTGCCCATCAGCATTTGGCAGCCGTGAGAGGGGTCGCCGCGCTCTGCGAAGCGAGAGTGAAGGGCGATTCCATCGGCAGCAGAGAGCTCGTCTTTTCGCCAGGAGCCATTATCGGGGGGCGGAGAAGGTTTGATGTTGGAAGCGCTGGGAGCGTCTCCTTGGTGCTGCAGGCATGCATCCTCCCGGCGCTGAGATCAGAGAAGAATACGGTGTTGGAGATCACTGGAGGCACTAACGTCAGATGGTCACCCCCGGTGGACTACTACATAAACGTGCTCTTTCCAATCTTGAAGAAGATGGGAGTCGAGATCCATATGCGAATCGATGCGAGGGGGTTCTATCCAGAAGGCGGAGGGAAGGTCACGGTCGAGGTGGAGCCTGCTAGAGAACTGGCCCCTATTGATCTAAGCGCTAGGGGAGAACTGAAGAAGTTAAGAGGGATTTGCTTCTCTCAGAACCTTCCAGAGCACGTGTCCAAGCGGATCTCGCATTCAGCGAAGAAATCTTTCCTGGATGAGGGGGAAATGCACATAAAATCCGATGTGTCCAATGGCGGATCCACCGGAGCTGGCATCTGCCTGTTCGCAGAGTACGAGAATACGATCCTTGGAGCGGATGCGTTGGGCGAGAGAGGGGTACCTTCTGAGAAGGTGGGAACGGCTGCAGCCGAAGCGTTGAAGAAGGAGACATCTGGAGCGGGCACGTTGGACATCCACTCCTCAGACCAGCTTATTACCTTCCTAGCACTGACAAGAAGCGGTTCTGTGTTCAGAATCAGGGAGATGAGCGAGCATCTGAAGACCCAAATGTGGCTGATCCCCAGATTCCTTGACATCAGATTCGACGTGAAGACGATTCCAGGCGGATTCGAGATAGTCGTCCCCTGATCATATGCTGTCCATAGCATCTTTGCGAGCCCTTCCATCTCGCCGTCTTCCTCGAAACCATCTCGAGCCTTTTCTCATTTCCGACCGCATCGTATGTCTGGATCTCTTCGGCCGTGATTCGCGATCGTCTTCGAACACATTCACAGCCGGGAGTCGAACACATCGACTCAGACTGAGAAAACATATAGTATGCTCATCGACATGCTAGAATCTCGATGAGGCCTTCAGTCACGGTCAATTGTGCGATGACCCCAGATGGCAAGATCGCCAGCATAAGAAGGAGACAGGTCAGAATATCCTCTCCTGAGGACCTCGAAAGGGTCCGAGCGCTCCGCGCTTCCTCGGATGCCATCCTTGTCGGCATAGAGACGATCTTGGCGGATGACCCACACCTTACAGTGAAGGGGGCAGCGTCGGAAAGGAACCCGCAGAGGATTGTCTTGGATTCGAGAGGCAGGACCCCTGAAGGTGCGAGGGTCCTTGACGGGAAGGCACCCACACTGATCGCGACCACAGTTGACTGTTCAAGGACCTGGAAAGGAGC
>JBGOWR010000003.1:0-14679 GCA_041478695.1 Thermoplasmata archaeon
CAGAACGATCGGATGCTGGTGGTCGCGAGAACGTGGCTGTACAATGTGCGGGTACAATATTGCCAGCGAGCAACGGGTTGGTTTGGAGGACCTAAGAGCTCAATTGAATAAGGCACTGGCATCCTACAAAGATGAGGATCTAGTGAAGATATACAATTCGGGTAGCTTCCTCGACAGACGAGAGATACCAGTCGAATTCATAGATGATGTTGTGAACGCTTTCCCAGGTGCCCATAGAATCCTCTTCGAGACTCGCCCTGAGTTCGTGACCGAGAAAGCACTAGACCAATTCCAAGCTGATAGGATTTCCGTGGCGATCGGTCTCGAGAGCTCCAATGACGCTGTGCTAGAGAACTGCATAAGGAAGGGTTTCTCAGTGGAACAATATGCTAGAGCTGCTGAGATGCTTGCCGAAAGGCGCATCCCACTTAGAACATACTTGCTGATGAAGCCTCCCTTCTTGACCGAGCGTCAAGGGATCGAGGATGTGAAACGATCCGTCTTGTTTGCCTCTCGGTTCTCCGAGAGCGTGTCAATAAATCCAGTGAATGTCCAGAAGAACACACTGGTCGAGGGGCTGTGGCGAAGAGGTGATTACAGGCCACCTTGGCTGTGGTCGCTAGTTGAGGTGCTGAAGACAACGGCGAAGTACAACGAAACGAGAGTCTTCTCCTCGCCCAGTGGAGGAGGAACCCCGAGAGGGACGCACAATTGCGGGAAATGCGACAGAAAGGTACTTGAGGACATCCAGCGGTTCACCTTTTCACAGGACCCGTCAGAGTTCGATCAGAGCCGCTGCGAATGCATGACAGAGTGGAGAACCTTGATCGAAACACAAGATGTCATGAGCACATCCGTCGACGTGCCTAGGTACCTCAGCGTTGCACATGATCTGGAATGAAGGTCCCCAAAGGACCGATCGTCGAAAAAGGAAATCGGGGGTAGCGAGATTGGAATACGAGATTAAGAAAGGACACTACTCAGAAATCGAAGGAGAAGGTCTGAAGAACATTTTGAACGAGGTATTCGGCGAAGTGGCACATGAAGGGGACTTGTTCGTCTCCTCATACGGAGCTTTGACCCGCATCGAGTCGAAGATATTAGATAAGACCTCTCTTCTCGTCAAAACGCAGACCGACCCGGGCGCACCTGGCGAAGTGGCCTCGGAGACGATTAGAAGATTCAACTTTTTTCTCGAGAGGGCCACAGGTTTCACCTCAAAGCAACGAAGGGACCGTTTGCAGAAGAAAGCCAAGGAAGGAAAGCTCTGATAAACTATCCCGTTTCCTTTCAGAATGTTGACAAAAGCCTGGGGAAGAGGGTCCATTTCCACACATCTAGAAAGCCATTTGCGATCTGCTTCGCTCCCACTTACCGCATAGCTTAAATATGATTATCATTATGCAAGAAGTCGCTGAACGCACTGAGGACGTTCGACCAGACGTCTTGGGCAATGCATCGAGCACCCCAGTTTCCCTCCTTTACGCGGTTTTGGCAGGGAAAGCGGCGTCACGGTCGAGAGTGAGAACCTCAACAGCAATCAAGATCGAACGTTAGCGGAAGAGAGTGGATTCTCTCACCTCCAGAAAGAGGGAGAATCATGTCGAACAAACGACGTCCAAGGAAAGGTTCAAAGGCGTTTTCGCCCAGAAAGAGAGCGCAGCGACCGTTCCCGCGTCTCGACGCCTGGCCCGAGATAGATGATGGGCCCAGGGTCCAGGGGTTCGCGGGCTACAAGGCGGGTATGACACACGCCTTCTTGGTCGACTACCGTCCCACGAGCAACACCTCCGGCCAAGAGGTCCAGGTTCCTGTGACCGTGTTAGAGGTGCCGCCGATGAAGGTCGCGGCGGTCAGATTGTACGAGAACACGCGCTACGGCCTTCGAACAATTGGCGAGGTGTGGTCGAATGGCGTTGACCAGATTCTGGCCCGATTGCTCCCGATCCCAAAGAATTTTGATGCGAGCAAAGCTTGGGAGAAATTCAATGGCACGGATATCGAGGATGTCAGACTCCTCGCTTACACGCAGCCAGTATTGGTCAAGGGAGTGCCGAAGAAGATGCCGGAGATGATGGAACTGCGAATCGGGGGAGGCACGATCGCGGAAAGGATTGACTACGCCAAGTCGTTGCTGGGCAAGGAGATCAAGATCACAGATTTCGTGAAGGAAGGTTTGATGATAGACATTGCAGCGGTCACCAAAGGAAAGGGATTCCAGGGTGCCGTCAAGAGATGGGGCGTCAAGCTATTGTCCCACAAGAACAGCAAGCACCGCAGGATGATAGGTACGTTGGGCCCCAAAAGACCGGGCTATGTCAGACCTACTGTACCTCAATCGGGTCAGCAAGGTTACCACCAAAGAACCGAATTCAACAAAAGGGTCCTCAAGATTGGAGACAATGGAAACGAAGTGACACCGAAGGGCGGATTCCTACACTATGGTGAAGTGTCCAATCCCTACGTGCTGATCCATGGCTCTATTCCAGGTCCCGCGAAGCGTTTGATAAGACTGAGGGACCCGATCAGGAAGGGCGGTGTGGACTTGAAGGAAGCACCGAATCTGACATACGTGTCGACTGAATCGAAGCAGGGGGCGTGAAGATGGCTGGAGAACATCGATCCATCAACGTCTACTCCCTCAGAGGAGAGGTCATCAAGAGCATTCCGGTCCCTAGTGCCTTCATGAGAGAATTCAGACCAGATGTCATCAGGAAAGCCGTCTCAGCTCAAGAGGCCAATATGAGGCAGCCCTATGGAGCATCGAAGGGTGCAGGCATGAGACACGCGGTCTCCACCTGGGGTAAGGGAAGAGGAGTGGCGAGAGTTCAGAGATTGTCCCAGGGGCAGAGGGGCGCTCAATCACCAGGCACAGTAGGAGGTCGGAGGGCCCATCCGCCATACGTCGAACGTGACTGGTCCAAGAAGATTAACAGGAAGGAAATGGCCGTCGCCAAGCTTTCTGCGCTTGCCGCGATGGCAGACCCCGAGAAAGTAAGGGAGCGGGGACACAAGTTCGCCGAAGGGATCACTGTGCCAATCGTGGTAGAGGATGGTATTGAGAATCTGTCCAAGACCTCGGAAGTGATGGATGTTCTAGAAAGAATCGGAATCGCGGATGTCGAGAGGGTCAGGGACGGTACGAAGACCAGGGCAGGCAGAGGCAAGATGCGAGGTAGAAGATTCCGCTCACCAAGAGGCGTCCTTATTGTCGTTTCAAATGAAGAGTCACCGCTTTTGACAGGTGCATCGAACTTGCCAGGGGTGGAAATAGTGACTTTCGATAACCTGAACGCGGCACTTATGGCACCTGGAGGGGACCCGGGAAGACTGGCGCTTTTCT
Organism: Thermoplasmata archaeon; assembly: GCA_041478695.1. GTDB lineage: Archaea > Thermoplasmatota > Thermoplasmata > Methanomassiliicoccales > JACIVX01 > JAJRAG01. Next base: position 3,344 of record JBGOWR010000003.1, read on the forward strand.
CCGAGTCCGCCTTGAATAAGATAGGGGAGTGGTAGAACATGGCGAAGAAGGAGATCCTGCTTCATCCATATGTTACAGAGAAGACGATGAACCACATGACAGGAAGCCCGACCCTGGATTTCAAAGACGGGAACAAACTTGAATTCATAGTCCTGAGGAGTGCCACCAAGAAGGAGATCAAGGAGAACTTCGAGGAGCATTTCGAGGTCAAGGTCGAGAAGGTCTGGACCAGGATCGCAAAGGACGGAAAGCATGCAATCATTAGACTCGCCGAGGGGTACTCGGCTGAGGACATCGGAATGAGGATTGGAGTGTTCTGAGGGGGATTTCATGGGTAAACATCTCAGACAACAGAGGCGTGGCCGGGGAGGATCGCAGTATAGATCGCCAAGCCACAGACATCTCGGAGACATCAGGATGCCCCGCACAAAACAGGGTACAGGTAAGATCATCGACCTGATGCACGCACCTGGAAGGACAAGCCCATTGGCTGATCTCAGACTTGACGGGAAGACCGTGAAGATCATTGCTGCTGAGGGAATGCAGGTCGGTCAGGTGGTACAGTTTGGCGAAGGTGGAGCAGTCGTTTCGGGTAACGTCATGATGCTGAGCAGCATACCTGAAGGGACTCTGATTTTCAACATCGAAGCCCGTCCAGGAGACGGAGGAAAGTTCGTTCGGAGCTCGGGGAACGCCGCGGTTATTGTGAGTAGAGGTGAGAAGGTCGTTGTCCAGATGCCATCTGGCGCTTTCAAAACCTTTGACCCAAGATGCAGAGCTTCAATCGGAGTCGTGGCTGGTGGAGGACACAAGGAGAAACCCTTCGGAAAGGCGGGCTCGAAGTTTCATGCATATAGGAGCAAGAGCAAGGCATACTTCAAAGTGAGAGGCGTTGCGATGAATCCTGTGGATCACCCACATGGTGGAGGATCGCACCAACACGTCGGGAAACCAAGCACCGTTAGCAGGAACGCGCCGCCCGGAAGGAAAGTGGGCCGTCTCTCACCCAAAAGAAAACCGAGGAAGTGATCTAAATGGCCGAGGACAAGATGACAGGGACAAAGGCCTCAAGGAGGAAAGCGCGGAAGAAGAGAGGCGCGATAACTGCAAGGCGGAAGAAGGAGTTCACCTACCGAGGTTACACGCTGGAAGAGCTTCTGGCGATGCCATTCGATGAAGTCCTTTCGCTCATGCCCTCTAGGGTTAGGCGATCACTGACAAGAGGATTGAACGAGGAACAGAGGACGTCCTTCGAGAAAATCAAATCGGGCAAGTACAAGGTGGTCAAGACCCATAGGCGAGACATACCGATCGTGCCGGAATTGGTGGGAAAGACCGTCGCCGTCCATAATGGCAAGGAGTTCAAGGAGTTCGAGATAAGAGCAGAGATGATCGGTCATTTCCTGGGTGAGTTCGCGATGACAAGGAAGTCCGTCAGGCATTCAGGTCCAGGAGTTGGTGCGACGAGATCATCCAAGTTCCTGCCGCTTAAGTAGGTGGTGAAATGGCCGGATACACAGCAGAATCAGATCCCGACAAGACATCAAGGGCAATAGGCAAGGAACTGCCAATCTCTCCAAAGTTCTCGAGAGAGATATGCACAATGCTGAGAGGCAGGAAGGTGACAGTCGCAGTCAGGATCCTCGAGGAAATCATAGACCTAAAGCGGCCCGTGCCGATAAAGCGATTCAACACGGGGGTCGCTCACAAGAAGGGCATCGGACCCGGAAGGTACCCGCAGAAGGCTGCCAGGGCGATACTCAGAGTAGTCGAGAGTGCGAGGAACAACGCGGAATACAAGGGTCTCGATGCGGAGAACATGAAGGTGGCAGTTGTGACGACAAATCTGGGCAGAACGATGAAAGGTTCCATGCCCCGTGCATATGGAAGAGCAACTCAATGGAACCAGCAGACTGCGAACATCGAAGTGATTCTTGAGGAGTTGGAATAGATGGCTAGCGAGAGGAAGTTTGTTACTGAGAATATTCGGAGGGTCCTTCTCAAGGAGTACCTCATGAAAGAAGTTGGGAGAGCCGGGTTCGGAGGAGTCGACGTCCAGAGGACCCCGATGGGAACACGTGTGACGCTCGTCACTGAGAGACCGGGGATAGTGATCGGTCGGAGAGGCGCGTCAATCAAAAACCTAACGAGAGCCATAGAGGAGGATTTCAATTTCGACAATCCGCAGATCGAGGTTCAGGAAGTTGAAAACGCCAACCTAAACGCCCAGATAATGGCAGAGAAGCTCGCGTTCGCGCTGGAGAGAGGCTGGCACTTCAGACGTGCGGGACATTCTACCGTGAGAAGGATCATGGATAACGGCGCAAGAGGTTGCCTGATAGTGATTTCAGGCAAGCTCACAGGGCAAAGGCACAGGACCGAGAAGTTCAAAGAAGGCCACATCAAGTTCTGTGGGGAACCCAGACTCAAATTCATTAGAAAGGGCTTTGCGGTGGCAAAGCTGAAACCCGGTGTCATCGGGGTGAGGGTCGAGATAATGGACCCAGCAGCGAAGCTTCCGGATGAGGTGGAAATCCTGACCCCTGAAAAGGCTGCTGAGGTCATGCCAGAGATGGCGGAACAACTCCTTTGGAAGGAGGAGTTGGCTCAACCCGGATCGATTCCGAATGAAAAGAAGGTCACCGAGAGCGAGGCAATTGAGAAAGCAAACGAGACGGTTGAGGAGCAGAGGAAGAAAGAGGGAATAGATAGTGAATCTGGCGCTTCCGCACCAACAACGGAAAAGACAGCGGCCAAGCTGCCCGAGGTTCCTACCAAAGAGAGCTCGAAGGAGGCGTAATTCGGATGGCATTGCTGAAGACCTCAGAGATCAGGCAGATGAGCAAGGATGATAGAGTCACGAAGATCCGTGAGCTAAGGGACGAGCTCATGCATGAGAGGGGTACCGCTGCAATGGGCGGCGCTCCAGCCAATCCCGGAAGAATCCGAGCTATTAGAACGAACATTGCTAGGATACTCACCGTCGAGAAGGAGGAAGAGAAGTAATGGCTGAAATCTGTCCAGTATGTGGACTTCCCAAAGAGTTGTGCATGTGCGAAGAGATCGCGCGCGAGCAGCAGAAAGTCAGAATCTTCACCGACAGCAGGAGATACGGCAAGACCGTGACCGTCATCGAGGGAATAGATGCGGATGATATTGACATCGATGACCTTGCTAGGAAACTGAAGACCAAATGCGCCGCTGGTGGGACTGCCAAAGACGGCAAGATCGAGCTCCAGGGAGATCATAAGAAGAAGGTGAAGGAGACCCTGGAAGAGATGGGATTCAAGACTGACGTCAGATGATTGCTCTATGAAGAAAAGGGATTTCATGAAACAGGAATTCATCGGTCTGGAAGCGGAAGTAATCGCCTCAACGCATCATGGCTACAAATCACTTAGAGGCAGAATCGTCAATGAGACGAAGAACACCATAGTGATTGAACATGAGGGCAAGGCGAAGACCGTGCCCAAGACTGGAAATGAGTTCCTTTTCACATACGGAGACGAGAAGATAGCGGTCCGTGGATCGGAGATACGGCACCGACCGGAAGACCGTATCAAGAAGACCAGGTGAGCTGATGAAAGGCGATGTTAGGGATATTGGAATTGAAGTTGAGGTTCCTGAGACCAGATGCACTGACAAGAACTGCCCGTTCCACGGGGAGCTCGGAGTCAGAGGACACTCGTTAGACGGCGTCGTGGTCTCGATACGAATGGATAAGACGGCGATAGTCAAGCGAGACTATCTACGGTACGTTGAGAAGTATGAGCGATATGAGAAGAGGACCGGTCGATATGCCGCACACAACCCTCCTTGCCTGGCCGTGAAGGTCGGGGATAGCGTCAAGATCGTGGAATGTAGGCCGATCAGTAAGACTGTCTCCTTCGTAATCGTCGGGAAGAGGTGATTGATCTTGAAAGGATTGGCTGGCAGGCAAACCCGGGGAATTCAGACCGGGACCGAGCTCGACGTCATAGACAACACCGGCGCTAAATCGGTCGCTGTAATCGCTGTCCCGGGTTACCATGGCGTCAATCGGAGATACCCCAGCGCAGGGATCGGGGACCTCATAGTCGCATCGGTGAAAAAAGGTTCGCCAGAGATGAGGAGACAGATAGTTTACGCTGTCATAGTAAGACAGAGACGACCGTTCCGGAGGTCTGACGGAACGATGGTCACCTTCGAGGACAACGCCGCGGTCGTAACGACTGAAACCGGAGAGACGAAGGGGACGGACATAAAGGGACCAGTAGCCAGAGAGGCCGCGGAGAGATGGCCGAGAATTGCCGCGACGGCCTCGATGATAATCTAGGTGATGACGATGGTGAAGAGCAGCAAAGCAAGGAAGCAAAGGAAGGCTCTATACAATGCCCCAGCGCATGCGAGGAGGCGTACGGTCTCCTCACATCTGAGCCAAGCTCTCATGAAGGAGCATAGTAAGCGGTCCGTACGAGTGATTAAGGGCGACACTGTAATGGTCGTTCGTGGAGACGCGGACATCGTTGGGACAGAAGGGAAGGTATCGAAGGTCGACACGAAGAACGGAAGACTGACCGTCGAAGGGGTAACGACGACCAAGGCCGATGGTGCTCAGGCTGCCCGTTCCGTTCACGCATCCAAGGTTGTTATCACCAAACTTGATCTCACAGATTCATGGCGCAAGGAGAAACTCCAGCGCAGAGAGGAGGGCTGACAATGAGCAGACATATGAAGCGTTTGACAGCTCCGAGGAGTTGGCCAATACCGAGGAAGACAAAGCATTGGATAGTACACCCATCCCCGGGACCACACTCGGTCGAGATGAGCTTGCCAGTGCTGGTAGTCGTGAGGGACATGCTACACTTGTGCGACACCGCGGTCGAGGCACGCCACATACTGAGTGCTGGCGATGTACTCATCGATGGAAGGATCGTAAAAGACAGGAAATTCCCTGTGGGACTGATGGATATTGTCTCGATTCCGAAACTGAACCAGCACTACAGAATGCTCCTGAATCAGCGGGGAAAGTTCGAACTCGTCAAGATCCCCCAGGGCAAGGAGCAGTGGAAGCTTTGCAGGATCGAAGGCAAGACGACCGTTAGGAATGCGAAGACCCAGATCGGACTTCATGATGGAAGGAGCATCCTTGTCGATTCTGACAAGTACAAGACTGGTGATGTTCTCAAGATCGAAGTCCCGACCCAGAAAATCCTTGATACCTACAGGCTGACAAAGGGCAGTACCGCGATTATCATCAGTGGGGCTCACGCAGGAAAGATGGCGATTATCGAAGACTACATAGTCACAAGAACGCCAGGCCCGAACATCGTGAAGTTCAAAGACGGCACCTCCACCGTGAACGAAAACGTGTTTGTCGTCGGCTCGAAGGCGCCTGAAATCGAACTGCCGGAGGCAAGAGTGATATGAGCGATACGATGCGGCAGCCCAGAATCGAGAAGGTCGTCGTGAACATCGGCGTCGGAGATGCAGGGGAACGATTGATCAAAGCACAGAAAGTGCTGGAAATGCTGACAAAACAAAAGCCTGTGGTCACCAACGCCAAAGTCACGAACAGAGACCTGGGTGTAAGGAAAGGCATGCCCATAGGGTGCAAGGTCACTTTGAGAGGAGAAGGCGCGGAAGGATTCCTCAAGCGGGCCCTCTGGATAAGAGAGAACAGAATAGCGGTATACTCCTTTGATACACGAGGAAATCTATCCTTTGGAATAACAGACTACACAGACTTCGAAGGTATGAAGTACGATCCTCAAATCGGAATTTTCGGCATGGACGTCAGCGTTTCGATCACGCGCCCTGGGCACAGGATCGTCAGAAGGAGAATTATGAAACGCAAGATTCCCAGAGATCACGTGATGTCCAAGGAAGAGGCTATCAAATTCATGAGAGAGAAGTTCGATGTCGAGGTGGTCGAATGAAGCCCAAGAAAGAGTTTGGCAGGAAGAAGGGTTGCCTACGTTGTGGCAGGAAGCGGGGGATAGTTCGTCGGTACGGTATGCATGTGTGCCGCCAGTGCTTCCGGGAGATCGCACCACAGATCGGATTCAAGAAGTACTCGTGAGGTGAAAGAATGCAAAGCGACCCATTGAATGATGCCATGTCGACCATAAAGAACGCTGCGACCGTCGGAAAGCAGGAGTGTAGGATCCGGCCCTCATCCAAGCTCATTGGAAGAGTGCTGAAGGTCATGCAGGAATCTGGCTACATCAACCAATTCGAGTTCATTGAAGATGGTCGAGCAGGCTTTTTCAAAGTGAAGATTGAAGGGAAGATTAACAACTGCGGGGTTATCAGGCCAAGGTACTCAGTAAGTAAGACTGACCTTGAGAAATACGAGGCCAGGTATCTGCCCGCTCAGGACTTTGGATTGCTCATCCTCACGACGACCGAGGGTGTAGTGAGCCACATGAAGGCGAAGGAGCTCGGAGTCGGAGGAAAACTCCTCGCGTTTGTATATTGAGGATGATCAAATGACAATGACTGGAATGATAGAAGAGAAGGTGAACATCCCCACCGGAGTCAAGGTCGAAATCATGGGCCAGACGGTCAATATCTCCGGCCCGAACGGAAAGCTATCTAGAGAGTTCGTACACAACCGGGCGAAGATTTCTGAAAGAGAGGGCAAGATCATAGTCAGCTGCGAAATGCCAAGAGTGAAGGATAAGGCCGTGGTCGGGACGTTCGCGTCTCACATTAGGAACATGATCGACGGAGTGACCAACGGTTTTGCGTACAAGATGAAAATAGTGTATTCCCACTTCCCAATAAAGGCATATGCTAAGGGTGACAAGTTCATAATTGAGAACTTCCTGGGCGAGAGGACACCACGAAAAGCTAGCATATTCGGCGATACGAAGATCGCAATAAAAGGCAACGAGGTAGTGCTGACCGGAGCAGACATCGAAGCGGTATCCCAAACGGCCGCGAACATCGAGCGGAGCACCAAAATAAAGAATTTTGATTCCAGAGTGTTCCAGGACGGAATATACATTGTCGAGAAGGCTGGGAGGATGAACGCATGAACAAAGCGAAGGGAGAGATACGGAAGATATCTGAGCTGCCGTACTACAAAGATGAGTTCGCAGATCAGCTCAAGGAAATGGATATCGAGTCCCTTTCGGACCTACTCGACGCACTATATGATGATGTGAAAAAGAAGAGGATCATCGACGAGCTGAAGGGTGTGGGACCCAAGATCGCCGATCACTGGATAGAGATAATTGAGGAGAGAGGAGACCTCGAGGACGTAACGGAAGCAGAGGAGGCGCCGACCGAGGGGAAGGCTAGGAAGATCCCGATGCCAGAGAAGACTACCTCGGAGGAAGAGGAGAAGAAAGAGGCGCCGAAGGAGGAAACGGTTATCGAAGAGGGACCTCCTGAAGTCGAGACGAAAGAAGGAGAGATCATCGAGAAGGGAGGATACATCGCCAAGTTGAAACCAGTGCTCGATGCCAATACAAGAGAGCTCCTATCGAAGCGAAATACCATGTCAAGGAAGAGACCACATTTCCTGAGACAGGAAGGTTTCAGGTTCAAGCGTCTTGGCGACACATGGAGGCGTCCCAGAGGGATGCATAGCAAGATGAGAAGGCACTACAAGTATCGTCCTCCAGTTGTGTCCATAGGTTACCGTGGCCCCAAGAAAGTCAGAGGTCTGCACTCGTCAGGGTTCGAAGAGGTGATGGTCCATACTCCGGCCAAGCTCGATGGCATTGACTCGAAACGCCAGGCCGTGAGGATTGGAGGGAGCGTCGGCTATAAGAAGCGATTGGAGATCGAGGCAAGGGCGGATAAACTGGGAATTCGAGTTCTCAATAGGACGGGATAATATGGATCTCAAGAGTCAAAGAAGAATCGCCGCGCAGATCCTCGGATGCGGTGAGGGGAGGGTCTGGATTGACCCCGACAGGATCGAGGACGTGGCGGACGCTATCACTCGAGCCGACATACGAACGGCAATTGAGTCCGGCACGATTCGCGCGCGTCCGAAGAAAGGCGTGTCGAGAGGCAGGGCACGGTACAACATCGCCCAGAAGAGTAAAGGGAGAAGGCGTGGCATTGGAAGCAGGAAGGGCACGTTCGGGGCAAGGAGCCCGGAGAAGAAGCGCTGGATCCAGACCATCCGTCCGATAAGATCAACACTTAGGGAGCTGCGCGATCAGGGCAAGATCACTCCGGCCATCTATCGGAACTTCTACATGAAGGCCAAGGGAGGAATGTTCAAGAGCAGGGCCCATATTGTCAGCCACCTCAAGACCGAAGGGCATTTGAAGGAGGGTAACTGATGGCACGGGGACCGAGATACAAGGTGCCTTTCCGAAGGCGAAGGGAAGGCAGAACAGACTACAGACAGAGAGCCAAGCTCCTCAGATCTAGAATTCCCAGAGCGGTAGTGAGGGTCTCATTGAAAAATACCACAATTCAATTCATAGACTACGATCCCAAAGGCGATAAGATCTTGGCTTCAGCCCATTCGAAAGAGCTCACGGAGATCGGATGGAACATCTCCACGGGCAACGTCCCAGCAGCGTATCTAACTGGCTACCTTGCGGGGAAAAGGGCGAAGAAGGCAGGAGTGAGTGAGTCGGTCCTCGACATAGGACTGAAGATGCCGACAAAAGGCGCCGCATGCTTCGCCGCTTTGAAAGGTATGATCGATGCCGGCCTTAAGATACCTCACGGAAAGGATGTACTTCCATCCGAGGAAAGGATCAGAGGTCATCACATCGGAGAGGAAATTGAGAAGTTGTTTGTCATGGTCAAGAGCAAGATGGAGCGTGATTAGGATGCAATGGACTCCGAAGACAAGGCTCGGAAAGATGGTGCTGAAGGGAGAGATCACGACGATGAGCGCCGCTCTCATCACCAAGCTTCCACTCCGAGAGCCGGAGATTGTCGACATCCTCCTGCCAGACCTGAAGGACGAAGTGATCGACGTCAACATGGTACAGAGGATGACCGACTCTGGGAGGAGGGTAAAGTTCGCAATCACCGTCGCGGTCGGAAACGGGGACGGATTTATTGGGCTGGGACGGGCAAAGGGCAAGGAGGTCGGTCCGTCGATCAGGAAGGCGATTGACAACGCCAAGCTGAACATGATTGAGATCAAACGGGGATGCGGGTCCTGGGAATGCGGCTGTGGCACGCAGCACTCGCTGCCATTGAAAGTCATAGGCAAGGTCGGTTCGGTCGAAGTCACCCTGAACCCCGCCCCGCGGGGCGTTTCCTTGGCGGTCGGGGATGTGTCCAAGAGCATACTGGCTCTTGCTGGAATAAAGGATGCCTGGGGATTCGCGAGGGGACACACGAAGACGACAGTCAACTATGCCCTGGCCACTTTTGATGCACTGCAGAAGACCTCGGAGATCAGGGTCTCGGAGGAGCAGAAGAGACGCCTAAAGATTTCGAGCGGGACGACCATGATCCACATCGCTGAGCAACATATCGGCGAGGAAAAGGCTGAGAACTCAGCCGCAAAGGAAGGGTGATCCAGTTGGCATATGCTGTGGTCAGGGTGCGAGGTCATGCCGGCGTGAATGCAGACATAGAGGATACCATGCGGATCCTCAATCTAACGAGAATAAACCATTGTGTCGTCGTCCCTCAAACGAGTATCGTCAAAGGAATGTTGAACAAGGCAAAGGACTACGTAACATGGGGAGAGATATCTGCCGAGACTCTAGCACGGATGATAAAGTTCAGGGGAAGATTGCGAGGCGACAATCCCATTGAGGACGCTTACATAAAGGAGAACTCCAACTTCACATCGATCATATCGCTGGCTAGAGTCATGGTAAAGGACGAGTTCAAATATTCCGATCTGAAAGACGTTAGACCGATCTTCAGGTTGAGCCCTCCAAGGAAGGGATATGAAGGGAACAAGAAGTCCTTCCAGAATGGTGGTGCTCTCGGTTACAGGGCGGAGAGCATAAACGAGCTCATAACAAGGATGCTGTAGGTGAGCAATCATGCCGAGCAGAACTAGTAAGTTCAGGGGAAGCCGGACCCATGGTCGAGGGAAGAAGAGCGGAAGGGGCGCTGGCAAAATGGGAGGACGTGGGAACGCCGGACTTCACAAGCACAAGGTAATGAGAATGCTCAAATATTTTCCAGACCATTTCGGCAGACATGGTTTCAAGCGACCTCAGAAGGTCGCGTACGCCAAGATCGCCATCGACATAAAGGAAATACGGGAAAGGATGGAGGAACTGGTGAGGGAAGGAATCGCTGTCAGAAAGGATGACAGGATCGCTGTCAACCTCTCCGAAATGGGGGTCGACAAGCTGCTCGGGTCCGGGAACGTGACAAGCAAGCTTGACATCATAGTATCTGAGACTTCCGAGGCCGCCAAGAAGAAGATCGAGGCGGCCGGCGGGTCAATCACACAACCCTAGATAAGCCCCGGGATCGACATGGCTGACGAACCGAAGAGCAGACTCTACAGACTCAAGCCTTTGACGGACAGATTGCCTGCTGTCTCCAGACCGGAAGGCCATGTCCACTTTCGAACTAAAATGATGTGGGTCATCCTCATACTCGTCTTCTATTTTGTGATGACGAACGTGTTCATCTATGGCCTTGACCAGAAGAACACGGTCGACATGTTTGCTCAGTACAGAGCGATCCTCGCAGGTTCGCAGGGTTCTCTGATGCACCTCGGCATAGGACCTATCGTAACAGGCTCGATCATAATGCAGCTCTTCGTGGGAGCGAAGATAATAAAGCTCAACCTCAAGGACGACGAAGACAAGGCGGTATACCAGAGCACTCAGAAGTTCCTTGTGATAGTCATGATAATAGTAGAGGCCGTCCCGCAGGTCTTCGGATATCTTGTACCTTCTCAGACACTCGTCAACGGTATGGCAGGCTTCTTGGGCGCTGATGGGTTTCTCAGCGGCCTCAATATGGCCAGATTGATCATCATACTACAATTGTGTGCTGGCTCATATCTCGTCTTCCTGATGGACGAGGTCGTATCGAAATGGGGCATCGGAAGTGGAGTCTCGCTGTTCATTGCGGCTGGCGTGGCGGAAGCTATATTCACCGGCACGCTCAACTGGAATGCTTACGATTCGAGCGCTGCACTAAGTCTGAGTAACCCTCCAGCAGGCACGATTCCGAAGACTATCTACATAATACAGAACATGCCCGCGTCGGGACTGGTCAGCGGAGGATATGAACGTATATTGCTGCAGAATCCCAATCCGATGGTGGCATTGATCGGGACGATAGCTATTTTCTTATTCGTCGCCTACGTAGAATCTGTTCGCATCGAATTGCCTTTGGCCCACGGGACCGCAAGAGGAGCCAGAGGAAGATATCCGATCAAGCTCATC
>JBGOWR010000079.1:0-4501 GCA_041478695.1 Thermoplasmata archaeon
CAGGACGATTTCGCGTCGGAGAAAGGTTTGAAGTTCAAGAATGAGAAAGAGCTCAACGATGCCGTCCTGGCGTTTGAGGAAAAGTGGTGGAACTCGCCCAGGAAGGATCTGGATGGGAAAACCCCAAACTTCACTGTGGACGAAGCCGCTGCAGTGTACAGGCTTTGAAGAAGCAAACCAGGACGCATCCCTGTCGGCTCAGCCGTTTCCTTGAGCACGATTCACTGGACGTGCTACATGATGGCGCGGTCATCGGAGCGAATTCATAGACCTAATGGTGGTCTCTCACTTGCTCCGATTCTCGTCCTCAACACATTATGTTCCAGCGTCCCTCTTTTTTCTAGTAGTTACTTCGTCACCCGCGTTCGGCATCGCTCGATCGGTGTCCAAAGTACCGACATTGACCATTGCGGACATCTTGCCCCTCCACTGGTTCATGTTCCCAGTCACAATTCTAGTGCCGTCATTTCCAGTTCGCCACTATTGAAGAGAGGAGTCCCCGATGGAGACTGGATTGAAGTGAAGATAGAAAGGAGAAATCGTTTAATCCAGGAAAGTGCATCGATGTCTGGATGGTCGCATCTTCGGCTCCTGGAAAACTTATATTGATGGGAGAGCACGCTGTCGTCTTTGGACAGCCTGCTATCGCCACGGCGATCAGCCTTCGTCTGAAGTGCAAGATCTCGCCTTCTAGCGGCTTCTCAGTCAACGGGGTACCGCTTTCCGATAGATATCATCCTTATATCTCATCAGCGGTGCGAAAGGTGTGGGGGTCCGAACCTATAGCGATCGACATCGTCTCGGAGATGCCTTCCAGCTCGGGTCTTGGATCTTCAGCGGCTGTGACGGTTGCGGTATTGGCTGCCCTTTCCCAGATGAAGGGTCAATTCTCAGAAAATAACGTCGCGAGCAACGGTTTCGAGGTGGAGTCAGAGGTGCAAGGGAGAGCAAGTCCGATAGACACTTCCACCTGCACCCACGGCCGTGGCATCTTCATCGACAGGACGCCCGCAGCAGATATGCTGTGGGAAATCAAGAGGGATACCAGAAGATGGTTCATTCATCATTGTGACGTGCCTGAAATGGAAATGGTCGTCGGATACACTGGAGTAGTCGCTCATACCGGTCCCCTTGTCGCCAAAGTCAAGCATTTCGCGGACCGGAGCCGATTTGGAATGGAAATCATCGAGGAGATCGGATCGTTGACACTTGAGGGACTGGACAAACTGAAGAAAGGGGATAAGGTCGCCTTAGGAGGACTGATGACAAAGAATCAGAAGCTTCTCGCGATTCTTGGAGTCTCCTCTCCAGAAATAGATAGGCTCATCAAGGTCTCACTTCCATACTCATATGGAGCTAAGCTCACGGGAGCTGGTGGGGGAGGAAGCATGATAGCCCTGACCGATCATGCAAAAGAGGTTTCTGAAGCGATAAGGCAGAGGGGCGGGACGCCCATAGTAGTAAGGACGGGAGCTAAGGGAGTGACCTTCGATACCGCATGACAATTCTCTTCTTCAGATCATCTCTTCAAATCCCTTAACAAGGTCTGGGTGTCTCTCACGCATGACCTTAAGAATATTATGAACCGACAGTTTGTCGATCCCCGATTCCGAGAGCGTCAGGGTGATCTCATCGAGCGTCTTGTCCGAGAGGGTGACAAGCTTCTCCTTCGCCATCCAGTTGCGCCAGAGTCTGTTTTCAAGCTTGTCTCTCCAAAGCGTCTCATACTCTCCGAGGACCTCGATGCTGAAATCACCCATCCGGGCCGCCTTTCCGAGCGTCTTTCCGGCGAGCATACCAGTGATGCATCCGTTCGCAATACCGCCGCCAGTGATCGGGTCGATGACCCTTGCTGCGTCTCCGACCAGCATCAAACCGTCAGTGATCGTTCTATCTAGAGGGGGGGAGACGGAAACAGCACCGCTTACTGCGTCGATCGGCTGACCGCCTGCCAGTCTTTCGTCCTTCTGGATGTATCTGTCAAGATATCCTTTGACCTGTCCGGGTCGCTTGAGCTTTGACAACAACACTCCTATGCCAACGTTCGCGGTTTGTTCATCCTTCGGGAATATCCAGATGTAGCCTCCCGGAGCGGCACTTCCGATGATGAATTCACAGTACCTGTAGTCGTGTCTGATATTGGTAAGTCTATACTGGAAGCACGATGTAATATCGCTTGGCTTGAGGGTCGTATCTATACCCGCCCATCTTCCGATCTGGGACTCATATCCGTCCGCACCGACAACACAACTCGCCATGATGTCCAGTTGCTTGCCGAAGGCGACAGCTCTGACCCCCTTGATCTTGTCAATGTCCTTGATCAATCCGATGGCAGAGGTCTTCAACATGATTTCGACCCCTGCCTTCGCTGCATCAGCTGCAAGGGCCTTGTCGAACATATCTCTCTCGAGAACCATGCCGACCTCGTTGCCAGCTTGCTTCTCGTCTATCACGAACCGATTTCCACTTGGGGAGACAATTGTCGCGCCGTCCACATCGGTCGATATCCACTTCTTGTCCGGCGTGATGCCGACCTCGGCTAGGGAACCCCTTGAGATTCCTTCTCCGCAACGGACCGGGGATCCAATCTCCTGCCTTTTCTCGATCATCAATACCTTCGCGCCATTGAGGGCCGCATGCTTCGCCGTCATGCTTCCTGCTGGACCAGCTCCGACGACCACGACATCGTACTTGTCCTTCATTCCTTCCCCTCCAATGACAGTGCACCCACCGGGCACATTCTCACGCATCTTTTGCATCTATTGCAGTCGGTGTTGAACTCGAGGACTACATCGTTGAGGTATATGGCATTTGCCGGGCACGCCCCCACACATGCACCGCAGTGCATGCACTTCTCAATGGTCACTATCATCCTGAATCCTCCTAGGTATATTCTGAACCCTTGGTTCTCCGCCATTCGTCTATCGGGATCGAGAACTTGCGCTCGATTTCCTCTCTATACGTGGGACCACCGTTGTAGGCGCAAAATGGTATTATCCGTCCATCCGGGACGGCATAATGAATGACGCATCTCTTGACTCTCTCGATGTCGTAATTGTAGGCGTCCTGGAAATGCATGCCTCCGACGAATAGCATCCTCCATGAGAACTGCGCGAGACTTTCCTTTGTCGTATCACCGAACATGGTTTCCATCATTCTCAGGAACTTGATCAAGTCAAGTCCTTCCGGCGCCTTCTCTTTGTGAATGTACTTCTTGAGGATGTTCAGCGCCTTCACCTTTGCGGGGAATTTCACTTTGGACTTCTCTGCCTTCTTTGATAGCTCGTAAAGCTCCGCGAACAGTGGTTCGACATCTACGAATCGAGTAAGAGGAATCACATGGTCCACATCTTGCACGAACATGTATGTCGCCAGACCGCAATGGGGATGCGATGTGAACGTGACCTTTGGTAGGCTTACGAGCGCTGACACGAGCGTGGATATCGGGACGACCGTCGGAACGGGGTACCAGTCATCCTTCGTAGCATAACCGGTCTGCCTCTCAACATCGTGAACGAGATCTGTCAGTGTGTACCTCTGTCTCTCGATCTCCTCCTTGCTGATTCTGCCAGTGAATGCCACAGGTTGGAAATTCACTCCCCTGATCACGTCGGAGTTCTCCACTGCAAACCGGACAATCGGGCCTACCTGATCGTCGTTCACTCCCTTGACTATCGTCGGGACGAGAACGATCGATGGATGTCTCTTCTGTTTCCTGACATTCTCTATCGCTTTCATTTTCATCTCAAGTAGAGGTTTCCCCCGGGTAGTGAGGTATGTCTCCTCTCTCAGACCATCGAACTGGAGATATATGGTGTTCAATCCCGCTTCTGAGGCTTTTCTGATGAAGTCCTCGTCCTGAGCTATCTTGATTCCGTTGGTCGCGATCTGGATCTGTGCGAACCCGAGCTCCTTGGCCTTCTTTATGATGTCGAAGAACCTTGGGTATATGGTGGGCTCCCCGCCGGAGAACTGTACTGCTGGACACGGTACTGGCCTTTCATTCCTCAGATTCTCTAGCATTTTCACGATCTCATCGTACGAGGGTTCATAGACATAGCCAGCAGCATTCGCATTCGCGAAACAGATAGGGCATTTGAGATTGCACCTATTGGTCAGATCGACATTGGCTAATGCGGTATGGCTCAGGTGGAGGTCGCACAGACCGCATTCGTTCGGGCAAACCTTGGCACCTGTGATCAATGGATTCGTGACGCCAACGCCATCGTAAGCAAACCTCTCCGCCTTGAGGAAGAGATCGACATCAGACCAGTAGGTATCAGAGAATTTGCCGTGGTCGGGGCAAGTCTTCTCCATCAGGACCTTGCCATTCGATTCGAACAATGTCGCCGATATGATCCTTCTGCATTCAGGGCAGATCGATTCGGTCTTTTTCGGAAGCCCTCTTGGGAGTGCACTATCCCTAGTGATCAATTCTGTTCACCAGATTTCGAATTGTTCAAGTAATGATTTAATACTTATGTAGCTATCGTAGCTACAA
>JBGOWR010000165.1:0-2987 GCA_041478695.1 Thermoplasmata archaeon
GCTGGTCGAGTACTGGTTGTTGCCGGGGCTCTTGGCCTGCTTCGTGAGTTCCTCAACTATCTCGCTCGGTGTCGGCAGGTCCGGGTCCCCGATTCCAAAGTCGATTATGTCCACGCCCTGAGCCATCTTCGCCCTTACCCTCGCCTCGATGTCGGCGAAGAGGTATGGGGGAATCTTCCTCAACCTGGCAGCAGTCTCCCTCGCCATAGCAATCACCAATTCTCTACCTCCCCTTCGAACACTCTCACAGCTGGCCCCCTCATCTTCACGGACGAGAGGTCTCTCGCGACATTCACCCAGAGGCTTCCGCCCGGGAGACGGACCTCCACATCCTCATCGTAGGATATCGACCCTTTGACCGCCGCAGCGACAGCGGAAGCGCAGGCCCCGGTCCCGCACGCTAATGTCCAGCCCGCGCCCCTTTCGTAGACCGACACGTCCAGTCTACTATCGACGAGCCTGGCAAACTCCACGTTCGCTCTTTTTGGGAATATTGGATGGGATCCGATCTTCGGACCCAGCTCTTTCATCCTCGCATCGGACATCCTCTGAAAGGTAACGAAGTGCGGATTGCCCATAGAGACAGCCGTGCCTTTCACGCCCGTCTCTCCAACTCTGATGATCTTGTCGACGGATTTCCCGGAGCACCTCATCGGGATGTCCTTGCAGTCCAAGGACGGAGCACCCATATCAACGCTCACCCATCTGACCTGCCCGTCCTCGACAGCGCACTCGATCTTCTTCGGGCCGGCAAGGGTGCTTATCATCATTCTCCTTCTCTTGACGATGGAGAAATCGTGGAGGTGTTTAGCCACACATCTTATGCCGTTGCCGCACATCTCGGCCTCGCTGCCGTCCGCGTTGATTATCTTCATTCCCGCATCGGCGTCCGGTGCGGAATTGATGTACAGAACGCCATCGGCTCCAATCCCGAACCTCCTATCGCAGAGTCTGCGGACGACGTCTGGATCTTTCGACACGTTCGATTCAAAGTCCTCGAAGAGGATGAAGTCGTTCCCAGTGCCATGGTACTTCCAGAACATCAGACCATCAACCTCGAGGGCATCCTCTGATGCCTCAATATGTCATCAAGGGACTCTCTGTCCCTGATTATGCTCGCGTTGCCATCCTTCACGAGGACCTCGGCACATCTCGGCCTTGAGTTGTATTGCGAGCTCATGGTGAAACCGTACGCTCCGGCATCGTAGACCGCCACGATGTCGCCTTCCGCCACTCTAGGCAGCACGCGGTCCCTCGCCAGGAAGTCTCCGGACTCGCATATCGGGCCGACAACGTCGTATGTGATCTCTCCAGGCATTCCGAACTTGTTCGCGATCGCGACATGATGGTAAGAACCGTAGAACGAAGGTCTGATAAGGGTGTTGAATCCAGCGTCCACGCCGACGAATCTTCTATCTGGAGTCTCCTTCACGTCGACCACTTTCGTCAGTAGCACCGTCGTGTCGGCGACGATGTATCGTCCAGGTTCGACCGCCACCGATCTCGCGGAGCATCCGGATCTGATCAGGGACGTGACCTCTCTCGCCAGCAGTCCTATGTCCATCTCCTTCTCCTCGGGCCTGTAGGGTATGCCGATGCCTCCTCCGATGTCGAGGAACTCGAGGACCAGTCCGAGCGACGTCTCGAGCTCCCTGGCAATCGATACGAGGACCTCTGTCACTTGCACGAACGGAGCCACATCCTGCACGCCTGCCCCTATGTGAGCATGAAGTCCCACCGGTCTGAGACCGAGCCTGAGGGCCTCGGAATATATCCTCAGCACATCGCCTCTCGGTATCCCGAATTTGGTCCTCTTGCTGCCTGTCACGACATGCTCATGATGTCCAGCGCCCACATCTGGGTTGACCCTTACTGATATCGGGATGTCGGTCCCTATCTTCGACAACCTGATGAGCTGCGAAGGTGAATCGATGTTGATCGTGACGCCCCTGCCCACGAGCGCCTTCATCTCCTCGTCGGAGACGCTGACCCCGGTGAAAAGGATCTTGTTCGGTTCGAATCCCGCCATCAGGCACGATTCGACCTCCCAGATCGACACTGCATCGATGCAGCTCCCCTCGCGCTCCAATATCCTGAGGATCGCGAGGTTCGAATTCGCCTTGCAGGCGTAGTGTATGTTCGCTGGCATGTGACACGAAAATGCCTGTTGGATCCTCTTGAAGTTCTCACGGACCGCGATCTCGTCGGTCACGTACAACGGCGTCCCGAAGCGTTCGGCAAGTTCTTTGGCGGTAACGCCCCCGATTACCATCTGATCGTGCAATGACTCGAATTGGCGCATTTCAACCACCGATGTATCTATCGTGCAGTCTCTTGATCACTTCCACCGCCTTGTCCGCGGGGACGACGAAGTTCAGTGCGACGTCCGAAGCTCCCTCGGATATCAGCTCGACATTCGCTCCCGCCTGGTCCACGACCTCGAATATCTTCGCTGCAACGCCCCTGACGTCGATCATGTTATCGCCGACGGCGCATATCAAGGAGATCTTGTCCTTTACGATGAGCTTCTCTATCCTGTTCTCCCCAGCCTTCTCTATCCTCTGAAGGACCTGCTTTACGTCCGAGCTTGGAACAACGACCGCGAGGGTAGAGAGCGATGTGGAGATGGCGTATGTGTTGACCCCGTTGTCACTGATCGAGCTCAGCAGATTGGAGACGAATTTCGGATAGTAGACGATCTCGGAAGAATAGACCTTCACGATGGAGAGATCGGACTTCATCGCCACGCTCCTCAGGAGGTCCCTTCCCCGCGACCGGAGGTTGTGGATCGTCGTGCCCTTCCCTTCCGGGTTGAACGTGTTCTTGACCAACACCCTGATGCTCTTCTTCCTGGCCGGTTCCATCGATCTTGGGTGCAGGACCTTCGCCCCAAAATACGCAAGCTCCCCCGCCTCGCCGTAGTCCATCTCCCTTATCGTTCTGGCTTCCTTCACGATTCTCGGATCTGCGGTCATGAACCCGTCCAC
>JBGOWR010000083.1:0-4414 GCA_041478695.1 Thermoplasmata archaeon
CGTGCTTGTCATCGCTGAGGATCCTATATTCGCAATTCCCGGATTCCCGCTCGATTTCTTCGGATGGGCGACCGTTCACATAGGCGCCAGTGACATTGCCGTGATGGGGGTGGCCCCGCAGTTCATGACCTATTCCCTGCTCATGCCTCCCGGTACTGGTGATGATGTTCTGAGGACCATCGTCGATGCGATCCACAATGCAGCCGACGGGCTCGGAATATCGATCGTCGGGGGCCACACTGGATACTATCCGGGCCTGCCCAGCCCTATGATCGGCGGCGTGACCGTATTCTCGATCGCAAACAAAGAGAAATATGTCACCCCGACCGGAGCTCGCCCAGGCGACAATGTCATTTTGACAAAGGGTCCTGCCATCGAGACCGCAGGTGCCCTGGCCGTTATGCGGCGGGACGAACTCCTTGGCAGATATGATGCGAAGCTCGTCGAAAAGGCAGTGAATCTCTCCAATCAGATGAGCGTGGTCAAGGATGCTCTACTGGCAATGGAAGCTGGAGGTGTGACTTCAATGCACGATGCCACCGAGGGGGGCGTCATCGGCGGCCTGTACGAGATAGCTAACGCAAGCAATGTTGGTATGGAAATCGACGAATCGAAGTTCGTGTACCCCGACGAGGTCAGGATGGTCTGCGAGCACTTTGGCATCGATCCAGTCGCGGCCATAGCGGAAGGTTCGCTTTTGATAACAGCCCGTCCGTCGCATTCGAAGGCGATAATCAAAAGGCTGAACGAAGAAGGAATTGAGGCCTCTGTGATAGGGCATATCACAAATGAGAAAGAGGTCAGAAAGATGAAGAGAAGAGATGGTAGTGTCGTGGACCTTAGCATTCCCGATCAGGACCCGTTTTGGCCTGTGTTCTTCGAAAGCCTTGGCAAAATGGCTGGAAGAAAGAGTTAGACTCTTACTGGCGGCCAGTCCTACTTTTCATTCCTAAACGAATAATTTGCGGCGTAGAGATTAAGTATTGTAACAATCGTTACTCCGAAAAGCAACTGCAATGGACCAAGAACGAGTTCAATGACAAAGGTCCGCAACAGGATGACGAACTGCAGGGATGAGGAACACATGAAGAGAAATTACGAGGAGATAAACTCGAAAATCAAGAAGGGCGACGCCGTGGTGCTGACAGCCGAAGAAATCATAGACGTCGTCCAAAGCCAGGGAGTCGAGAAGGCTGCGAAAGAAGTGGATGTTGTGACAACTGGTACGTTCGGCGCCATGTGTTCCTCGGGAGCCTTCCTCAACTTCGGTCATGCCGAGCCGCCGATAAAGATGCAGAGGGTCTGGCTCAATGAAGTCCCTGCCTACGCGGGGCTTGCGGCCGTCGACGCGTACATTGGGGCGACCGAGGTCCGGGAGAACGGAAAGATCGACTACGGCGGAGCGCAGGTGATCGAGGAGCTCATCGCTGGAAAACCAGTCAAGCTGAGAGCTACCGCCTACGGTACCGATTGCTATCCGCGAAAGGACATCGAGAGCTATATCTCGCTGAAGACGATCAACCAGGCATATCTGTTCAATCCCAGGAACATGTACCAGAACTACGCGGTCGCGACGAACTCTTCCGATAGGACACTCTTCACCTATATGGGAAAGCTGCTGCCGAACTATGGGAACGCAACGTACAGCAGCGCTGGGCAGCTGTCCCCGCTCCTGAACGACCCGACCCTGAGGACGATAGGCATAGGGACGAGGATATTTCTCGGCGGGGCGCAGGGATACGTGGCCTGGGAGGGAACGCAGTACAGGACGGATGTCCCCGTCGAGAACGGCGTGCCCACCGGCGCCTGCAGGGCGCTGGCGGTGATCGGGGACATGAAGAAGATGTCCACAGACTACGTAAGGGGTCTGTACTTCCACAAGTATGGAACGTCGCTCGGCGTCGGCATCGGCGTTCCGATCCCGATACTGGATGACGAGCTGATGAAAAGCGTTTCGATAAGCGACGATAAGATACTCGCGCCGTTGTTCGACTACTCGGTCGAGTCCAGGGCAAGAAAGCCGCTGACGAAGATCACATACGCTCAGCTTAGGAGCGGGTCGATCAAGCTGCACGGGAAGAGTGTCAAGACCTCCTCCCTCTCGAGCTATCGGAAGGCAAGGGACATAGCCGAGAAGTTGAAAAGATGGATCGAGGAAGGGGAGTTCTTGCTCACGCAGCCCGTTGCGACATTCCCGGAGAGCCAGACCTTCAAACCGCTGGACCTCCGTTCGCAAGAGGAGGTGTAAGAATGCTCCAAAGAAAGTACCTGCTGACCTTCACTTCGGACATCGTGAACGAACCTATCACGTACAAGATAGTGAAGAGCTTCGACCTGCTCGTCAACATACTAAAGGCCGACGTGGGCGATCGTGGAGGCAGGCTCCTGATCTCAGTGGAAGGCAGCGGAGAACAGATCGAGAAAGCGGTCCAATATCTTGTGAACGCCAAGGTCCAGGTCAAGGAACTCAACGAGTACGTTAAGAAGGACGATGAGCGATGCACAGACTGCGGCATGTGCCTGTCGATATGCCCCGTCGACGCATTTGAGATCGATCGAATTTCCTGGAAGATCTCGTTCAATGCGAACAAATGCATAGCATGTGGCATGTGCGTTGACGCATGCCCCCCTCAGGCGATCAAGATCGGTGATCTCTGATCGACGACCGAACAGTGGGCATTCGAACCCAGACCATTGAAGCGGCCTCCGACCAAGGGAGGTCCGCTTCTCAAAAGTTTTCACGACCATGAACGATCCGGTGGCAATGACGAGGTCAAGGCCCATTGTCGTTCGAGGACGGGAGGGAAGTTCCATATTAGGAATCAGGGTGGGGGTTTTTCGTTTTTCCCTATTTATCACCCGTGCGATCCTTCTCCGATCTCCTCTGACGGTCTTATCGACCTGAAACTGAAGAACAACGAAAGGTCGTAGACTATTTTCACCACGCCGGCGATGATGAACGTATAGCTGAGAAGAGGACTGTCATTCAGCAAGACGCCGGTGAACAATAGTGCTGCTGACTGACCGATCGTCCTGGCGATCCCGGTTATGCCAGCGGCCGCAGAGCGCTCGTCCTTGCTGACCACTGCGATTACGTACGATTGCCTGGTCGGCACGTCCATTTGGGATATGCTGAACCGTATCAGCAGAAGGGCAAGCGCAGAGCCGAAATCTGGCATCAGAGGAATTAGGATAAGTAGCACATTGGAGGGCAGATGCGTGAAGACCATGGTCCTGATGAGCCCTATCTTCTCCGCTATCCTGACCGCTGCCAACGCTGACACACCCGCCAATAAGTTCGCGAAGAAGAAAATGGTCCCGAGCATACCTGGTTCCGTGCCAAACCTCACGAAGAACCAATAGGCCATGATGCTCTGGACGATGAAACCTCCACCGAAGGCATCCAGGGAGAATAGGGCCGAGAGCTTGAGCACGACCTTCTTGGAACGATGAAGGCCGAGGAGGCTCTTTGCGTTCCAATCGGCCTTCGATCGGTCGATCTCGACCTTCGTGGACAATCTGGAGAATAGAATCACCAGTACCACGCCGAAGATCGCATAGCCGATCACTACCGAACGGTAGCTCTCGAGCGGGCTAGCGCCCCCATATTGCATGACCTGCGCGATCCATCCTCCGGTCATTGCTCCAGAGGCGGTGGCGAACGACCCGAACATATTGTACCACGCGAACACTCTGGTGCGCTTCCTGTCCGATACGATATGCGAGAGCGATGACTGTTCGATCGATAGGAATGGGCCGACCTCGTTCCCCGATGGACTTATCACCCCGATTATCGCAGCTATCAGCAGGACGACGAAATCTCTAGTCAGCGCGAATATCACGCCTGCGAAAAGCATCAGTATCGCGCCGATGATGAGCATCCTCTTCCTGCCGGTCCTGTCCGCTCTGGTCGTGATTAGCAGAGAGATGACGGTGTCGCCGACCAGGGTCAGGGCCAGAAGAAGCCCTACCTGAAATCCGTTCAATCCTATCTGCTCAAGGTACAAGACTAGAACGATCGAAAGGAAACCATACGCGAAGAGACGCACGATCCTGGTCATGAAAAGCAGCGTTCCATCTCTGCTCAGATTCAGCCGTTCTCTGTTCTCACGCTGCTTCACGTTCATATTCATCCTTCACCTCTGAAGGGTTCTGGACGAGTCGCGCCAATCAGTCACTTGAACGCGCCATTAGGCTTCCCTTGTCGAACCATTTCCTGGCAATAGGCATACAATGCTTCGTACAAGACGAACTCTGCCGTCAGTATCTCGTGGTCGTTCTTCAGACCGAGGTGCCTGAACCCCTCTGCTAGTGCATTCAGACCTGCGCTCTCCGGCTGCGAGTGCAGCGTATTGTCCGTGTCCGCACCGTTGACGATCTTGGCCAAGAGCACTAGGGCAGGATCGTTTCTCAA
>JBGOWR010000047.1:0-5860 GCA_041478695.1 Thermoplasmata archaeon
ACCCTCCCTCATCCCCAACATTAATCGAATTCGAACCATAGGACGCTCTCAGAATCTCTTTTAGTGCATGATATATCTCAGACCCGATTCTGTATGCTTCCGAAAAAGTCTTCGCGCCTGCTGGGACTATCATGAACTCCTGTATCCTAAGATTGCTGCCAGCATGTTTTCCGCCATTGATTATGTTCATCATCGGAACAGGAAGTAGATTGCTGCCAGTCCCGAGGTATTCATGCAACGATAGGTTCGCCACCATTGAACCCGCTCTAGCGCATGCTATTGACACCGCGGTGACTGCATTTCCTCCGAGCCTCGCTTTGTTCACCGTGCCGTCCAACTCGATCATGGTCTTGTCGATTTCCTTTTGACAGGTCACGTCCATGCCTTCGAGTCTGGGTCCAACAATCCTCCTGATATTCTCAACCGCGTTAAGCACGCCCTTGCCACCGAAACGCTTTCCCCCATCCCTCAATTCAAGCGCCTCGTACTTGCCAGTGGATGCACCCGAAGGCGCTATGCCTGTGGCGACGAGTGATGGTGTATGAACCTCTGCTTCGACTGTCGGATTTCCCCTTGAATCGAGAACCTCTCGAGCCCAGATTCTTATTATCCTAGAGTCTCCCACGAAGATGTCCCCCAATCGAATGCCAAGATGGAGAAGACAATGAATTCGATTACCTAATAGATTTCGAGGGTGAGTGTTCCATCGCATCTATTATTTCCATATTGCGTTCAAGCAGAGCCATCTCTCGTGTGTCCAGGGCCCGCGGATCAACGGAAATCAACAGCCTTGACTTATATTCCATCACTGCCTCGGTGATGTGGTGAATCATCCTGAGTACCTTTGAGAAATCGTTGTTGACCATAAGGAACTCGATTCCATCGACAAGAACGATGCTGTCTCCGCTCTTCTCGACGAACCGGATTATCGTATCACTGAGAATCCCGATGTTCGTCGGATTGACGTACACCTTGCCGAGCTGGTTGCTCAACCATATGATTGGAGTCTTGTCGAGTCCCCACTCCTTTCGAATTGTCTCAGGATGCTGCCTTGTCACGCACAGACCCTGCATCTTGTGCGTCACCTGATCCACGAAAATCTCGAATGATCTATTCGGCTTCTGCTCTTTGACAACATATCCGAATCCTCGGCGCAGCTCATACTTCTTCGCCGACTTCATTGCCTTCTCCATTCCATCGGAAGCTGTCCCGACGGTCTTTCCCTTTCTAAATAGCCTAGCGAAGCCGCTTGGTTCCTTCTCCTTGATTTCCAAAAGAGCATCCGGAGATTGTTCAAGAACCGCTTTGAGCCTTTCCGCGAGCTCGCTGTTGGTAAAGGGTTTCCTTATGTATCCAGAAACAACATCCTGCAGGCCGAATATGTCGGTCCCGATATCTGTTGTCGCTGTAAGCATCATGACCTTTATTTGGCTCGTCAGTCCCTTCTCCTTGAGCTGCCTCAGCACGCTCCAACCGTCTATGTCCGGCATGTTGATATCTAGAAGTATCAAATCTGGATTCTCTGTTGCAACCTTTTCGAGGCACTCCTTTCCACCAGAGGCCGTTATGGGTGTGAATCCGGCAGAAGCCACCAGCTCGGAGACAACCTCTAAGACAGCTGCATTATCATCAACAATAAGAATCTTGCTCAATCAACATCCTCCGAGGAATCCTGGTCGACCTCTTTATGCTTTTGGCATTACATGAAGCTGGTATGTTAAGAATCTATCTCCATCAATTGAACGGGATGATAGAGATATGAATCGGAGGCAGGAAGAAACAAGAAAAAGGCTAGCAGAACCCTCCAAGAAGACTTAGAATCGTATCGCACGATGGAAATGAACGAAAAAAAGCGAAACCAAGCCTATGTCTTCCGGCTTTCCTTGGCCTTAGGCCGAAGATGATCGTATCCGCATTTCCTACAGCGTGTCGCTCTAGGAGCGTTTCTCGCGTAACAGTTCATGCAGATCTTCTTATTGAGAATTCTCTCATCTGCCTCTTTGAAACGAGCCATAGTAGTCTCGTCCCTCGGGAACATGAATGGAGTATAAATACGTTGCCGATGTAGAGGTAGAAGTCAAGTCGAACATTAGGACTAGAACTGGTCACTGAGGCCCGTGTCCCTTCATTTCGCCGACAAGGACGAGATACGCCAGCAAAGACTCGAGTTGTATCCTCTCGTTGCTGCCCTCCACTATCCTGAACTCAACCTCACCGGTCCTATCAATTAGCTTGACCTTCTCAGTATCCGGGATCTTGAGGTCAAAGAACGTCTTGTGTATCTGCTTTATGATATCCTCGCCCGACAAACCATAGGAGATCATGATTTCGTCCAGCATGTTTCTGGATTCCATGAAGTCCCCAGCAAGGGCCGTCTCAAGCATCGCCCTGACCTCATCAGGGCGTGCGTAACCTGTGGTCTGATATACGACATCTACAGTGATTTCCTGACCCAAGGAAGCGGCAACCTGCAGAGAGTTGATCGATCTGCGAAGATCACCCTGAGCTATGTGGATCAGTGCCTCCATTGCATCATCGGAGACGGTCAGACCTTCCATGGAACTTATCATTCTGAGGAACTTCCTCATATCCTCAGCCTTTAGGGGCCTGAACCTAAATACCGCGCATCTGGATTGAATCGGTTCGATGATCTTAGAAGAGTAGTTGCAGGATAGGATGAACCTGCAGGTCTTGCTATATCGCTCCATTGTCCTTCTTAATGCTGCCTGTGCGTCAGAAGTGAGAGCGTCCGCCTCGTCCAGGAAGATTATCTTGAAACCGGCGCCGCCAATCGGGGAGGTTCTGGCGAACTCCTTTATCTTCCCCCTCACGACGTCAATTCCCCTCTCATCGGACGCATTGAGTTCTATGAAATTGCTCTGCCATCCATCTCCATACAGACCTCGAGCCAACGCCAACGCGGACGTGGTCTTGCCGGTTCCAGCCGGCCCCGCAAACAGCAGATGCGGAACATTCTTGGATCGAGCGTATGACTGAAGACGGTCAACAATCTCCTTTTGACCGACGATTTCCTTTAGGCTCTTAGGGCGATATTTCTCTGTCCAAATCTCATTCATAGAAATTCACTCCGCTCTAGCGATTTAGAGATGAAAATACTTTTCGTAGGGAAGACTGGAATTACGTCCAACGTGGAAATCCGACATTCGATTGTGACGCGCGCCATTAATCCAGTACGATTCCGCTAGCCTTTCTTTCACAAAAGATTTTAGCCGAGATGAGGGTTTGACCTGTCGTGGCGAAGTGCAGCAAATGCGGAAAAAAGGCTGTGACCTTCATCAGGTACAACGGCAACCATCTCTGCCAAGTTCATCTTGAAGAGTACGTCGAACGAAGGGTCAAGACAGAAATAAGACACCAAATAGACCTTGATGGAATAGGTCACATTGCTGTGGCTCTGTCTGGTGGTAAGGACAGTTCGGTAACGCTCAGAATCCTTGCAGACATACTTGCACCTCGCTCTGACATCGATCTGAGCGCGATTACAATCGACGAGGGGATCAAGGGATATCGACAAAACACTCTCAAGAAGGCCAAGGCTATTACGAAGAGCATAGGAATTACACATGATATCGTCTCTTTCAAGGACGAGTTTGGGGTCACCATGGATGCGATAGCAGCGGATGTTGGGGACAAGACGGCATGCACATTCTGTGGTGTCCTCAGAAGGAAGTGTCTGAACAGGACCGCGAAAGAGATCGGAGCGAATGTGATAGCGACCGGTCTGAATCTTGACGATACCGCTCAGTCAGTAATGATGAATTTCACCAGGGGCGATGTTGAGAGAATGACGAGATTGGGTCCTCATAGGAAGGTCCAGGTTGGTTTGATCCCAAGAATCCAGCCCCTTCGAAGCATTCCTGAGAAAGAGGTGTACTTATATGCAATGCTCCGAGATGTACCGTTCTCCGATGAAACATGTCCATATGCGAATGATGCGATTAGAAATCAATACCGTGACATGATCGACAGGATGGAGGCGCGAACGCCGGGCACCAGACACTCGATACTTGCGAGCTACGACGCGATTCTTCCGTTGCTGAGAGATCACTTCCTTGCAGCTACGTTGAATTCTTGTTCTTGCGGTGAACCTACCCCAAAGAAAAGATGTATGGCATGCGAGCTTCTTGACAATGTTCGCGGAAAAGACGGTCAGAAGAAATCGTGATATCGATATGCTTCCTTCCCCTCGGCGAGACAGTATCGAATCTTCGTGAACCCTCTCTTGAACTCTTTCACTTCTGACTTTACCCTTTCGATCTTGACCTTCTTCGAGACAACCTTCCATATGAGTGAAGCGACCTCTTTCATCTCGCTCTCTCTCATTCCAACCCTCGTAAGCTCCTGTGAACCCAGCCTTATGCCACTCGGCCTGACCGGACTCTCGTCCCCGGGAAGCAGGTTCTTATTGGCCATGATGTTCGCTTGCTCGAGGGCGTTCGCGATCTCTTCCCCTCCACCGAATTTCGAGACATCCACCGCTATGGTGTGAGATTCCGTAAAGTCGAGATGAGGACAAAGCACATCCAAGCCCAACTCGTTCAATGCCTGCCCAAGCGCTTTAGAGTTCTTGATCGTCTGTGTTGCATAACGCTCGCCGTATATCTCCTCTTCAGCGAGGGTAGCAGCCAACGCTGCCATGGCATGCAGGTGATGAGAGCTTGTGACTCCAGGGAAGACCGCTCTTCGAATTCTCTTCTCCAGATCCTCGGAAATCCCATCGGCGAGAATCATGCCATGGTTCGGACCTGGAAACGTCTTGTGTGTGCTTGCTGTCAATACTGTCACACCCTCTCTAAGTGGATCCTGGAACTTGCCGCCAGCAATCAAACCTAGGACATGAGCCGCATCGTACCACACAGTACACCCGATCTCTTCGAATGCATCATGAAGTTCCTTCAATGGCGTCGGGAAAAGAAAAACGGATAGACCGAACTGAGCCACTTTTGGACGCTCCCTCAGTAGCAATTTTATCGTTCCATCGACATCGATGTTCATGTCCCTGGCGTTCCAGGGATAGTTGACGGTATTCACGCCTCTGAATCCTACAGCTCCAAATGTCGCCGTGGATATGTGCGCTCCGTTCGAAAGGGCAGATGTCGAAATTATGTCCCCTGGACTTGTGAGCGCATAGATCGCGGCCATGTTGGCCACAGTTCCAGATATCGGACGGACGTCCGCAAAAGAGCATTTGAAGAGCCTTTGCGCGAGCTCCATGCAACGAATCTCGACACGATCGACAAATTTGTTTCCCTGGTAGTACCGCTTTCCGGGCATCCCTTCAGCGTACCTGTCATGGAAATCGGAGACCATCATCTCCTTCGCTAGTGGGCTAAGGAGATTCTCCGAAGCTATGAGGGGCAGGGATTCTTCGAACCATCTATTGTGTGCTTTCACTTGGTTCCGAATCCAGAGAGCATCTTTCTTCATTGGGTCACGACACGAAATGATGGACCTGCATAAAAAACATATTGGTAATTCCTTGCACGGGAATGTTTTGGTCAGAGACTGAGTCTTGGTGTTAAAGAAGAGTTCTCTTCACTGGAGAAACAGAGGACATATCACGTCAACTCTTCGAACGGCTATCAGCCAATCCTTCGTTTTAGTTCTTGGATTGATGCGACTGGGGTGGGATCCACGCCCCTGAGTATTGCCAGATAGCAGCTGACGAAGTCCCCGACGATGATAGCATGCAACATCGCGCTCAAATTGTCTTCTCCAGGCACTTCGACAAGCACAGGATCGAGACCGTTTTCCACAAGGATCTCAACTGTCTTCTCCACAATCCTTTTCATCAAATCTCCGCACGAGCCACTATTTAGAACAACTGGGACGCATTTCC
>JBGOWR010000124.1:0-3670 GCA_041478695.1 Thermoplasmata archaeon
GCGAGAATGTCCTCAGCGACATTGATCGGTACGCCAAGCTGTTGCAGCATGTTCTCCTGGACATGCATGACATCGTAGAAGTTCGCCAGCGCCTTCCCCCTTGGGTGATGACCGACTATGACGTCTATCTTCGCGCCTTTTTCATTGAGGCGATCAGCGAGAAGCACCTCAGAAGGCGTGATGTCAATGCCCCAAAGCACATTCCTGATGTCGGTCCCCGGGTCGCCGAAGAGTATACGGGTATCGGCATACGGATTCCAGAGGTTATCGGGATCGAACCACTTCTTCTCCCGATCCTCGAGCTTGTCCATCTTCTCCTTTGCACGCTTGAGTTCGGTGCTGATCTCTTCTTTCGTCCGTGGGTCTGCCTTGATTCCAGCTTCGACCGTCATCTTGTAGAGGTCCTTCAATTTCATGGTACTCGGGCAAAGTAGTCCGTGCGATTATTTAATGCTTATTTGGCAGGGAGATGTCAATGTAAGAACGCCAAGCCTATGAAAGATAGTTATATGCGACGATATGCTTTTTCTTCGATTGATATGACCGAAGACAGCATCACATCGATTGTAAAGGGCCAGTTTGGAGTCTTTCACTCAGAGGATTTGTTGGTGGAAGCTCTCAGAGACCTGATAAAGGATGAGGTAAAGAGGTACGTTCGTCAGAAGATCGACGAGAATCCAGAGCTCAAGAGAGAGCTAAAACAGGCGATCGGTGAGTTCGTCTCCGCGAAGATGAATGAGACCTATGCACTATTGAAGCTCACGAAGTGCGGCGCGGAGCTCGGTCTCACAATGATTCCAAAGGATCTTAGGGAAAAGCTAGGGAAGGACATCGCCTCGCTACTGGAGAAAGAGGTTACGCAGGTCATCGAGAAGATGTGATCGTGACCTGCGTCTCCTCTCGAATTGATTCACCCCAGAGTCGATTTGCGATGATAGCGCTCGGAACCGGCTTCAGCCGAACAGAGCGCTCAGACCTGCAGCTGCCTCTTCCTCGGAGACCGCCTCTTCTTTCTTCTTCTCTTCCTTCTTCTCCTCTTTCTTCGGTTCCGCGGACGCTGCCACAGCTGCTGCTGGTGCGGAGACTGCTACTGCCGCGCTAGCGATCGCTTCGTCGATGCTTACTCCCTCGAGGGAGGCGGTCAGCGCTTTTATCCTAGCTGCGTCGGGCTCGATGCCCGCGCTCTTCAGAATCCCGGCTATGGAATCCTCTGTCACCTGCTTTCCAGCGGCATGAAGAACCATTGCGCTGTATATGTATTCCATTCTTATACCTCCTTTTTTCATCCGAATAGAGCACTGAGGCCGGCGGCGGCTTCTTCCTCGCTGACCTCTTTCTCTTCTTCTTTCTTCTCCTTGCTGTCCTCTGTCTTCTGCGTCACAGCCTTCTGCGATACTGGTGCTGCGGTCAACCTCTTCTTCACCCTGTCGTCCTCAAATCCCGGTATGCGGGATGCGAGTGCGAGCATATTGGCGTCCGCCTTTGCCAGGAGCGCCTTGATGTTGTCCTTCGTCGGGAACGCTGCCGCAACACTGAGCGCAGAAGCCTCGCGATACGCTTTCGCCAGGAGTGGCGTGATCGTCTGCGGTGTCACATACACTATCGTGACGCAAAGGCTCATCGCATTCCTCGCCGCCGTTGCCAACATCGATGGATAGTAATCTGGTGGGATCTGCAACAGGTCCCGCTTGAATATTATGCCGTCCTCGTAGGCTGCCTTCAGATCCAGTCCGACGGTCATTGGAAAGATCTCAAGCCTTGGCAGGATCTTCGCTATCTCCTCAGGGATCCTGTCTCCCTTCTTCACCAGGACCTTATCCTTCTTGAACACGACCTTACCGCTCTCGATACCGGCTGGGATGCCCGCCTTCTGAAGTTCACCGACGATCGGTCCGGGCTTGAATGGGGTCTCGCCCTCCTGGATCGCTATGTCCTCTGGGGCGATATCCCCCGATTTCGCTGCGGCCTTCGTTTTCGTCCGTTCCATCTCGTTGAAGAGCTTGAACGGGTTCATCGTGGTCGTGATGATCGCGCACTGACCGCCGATGATACCTTTTAAAGAATCAAGACCAGGTTTCTCCTTCGTCACCTCATCGATCGCTATGTTCAGGAGGGTGTTTCTGGTCATCATCATTACGGCCTTCCCTCTCAGGCGAAGCCTCATTTGCTGCATCTGAGGGGCCGGGATGCCACGGATGTCGACGATCGCCACGACGGGATTCTTTCTGATCATTTCGGTCAGTTCGCCGACCCTGTCCTTCTTCCACTGAGCGATGTGTGCCATATCGACCCTCCTATTTCACCCTCTCAGATGGTCCCATCGTCGTCTTCACATAAACCGAGGCGATGTTCATCATCCCTCTTTCCATCTTGGAAGCAACTCTCTTTATGATGGAATCCACGTTCTCTGCGATCTGTTCGATAGGCATGTCGGTGGACCCGACCGCCGTGTGAAATGTCCTCTTGTCCCTGCTTCTGACCGTGACCGTCTTGCGCAGGTTCTCGATCATAGATCTCGGATCAACGCCGGGCGGTATCGGCTTAGGCATCTTTCCTCTCGGGGCCAACACGACGCCCAATCTCTTACCGATCGTGGGCATGAGGGGCGCCTCGGCGATGAAGTAGTCGAACTGTGCCGCGACCTTCTTTGCCTCTTTCTTGTCGTCCGCGATGGTCGCGAGTTCCTCCGGCGTCACGACACGGTCCGCGACGGTCCTAGCCTTCTGGGCGAGCTCGCTACCACCGATCACGCAGACCCTGACGCTCCTCCCACGTCCGTATGGCAAAATGATATCGTCCTGGATCCTGTTCTTGGGGACGGAAAGATCGATATCCTTTAGATTGATTGATAAGTCAACCGTCTCTTTGAAGTTACGCTTCTTCGCCTTCTCTAGCGCCTTCTTGACGGCCTGTAATGTTGCCTTCTCTGCCAATTCAATTCCTCCTGTAGTGGTGACGAGCCATGCTCTCCTACAGCGGCGGAGCCCCTTAAACACACCTTCCGTTTATAAGCTTTGTGGGATTCACTCTGCGAGTTTCTGGTCGTACTTCCCGTCGGCAATCTCTTTCTGGACTGTCTTCGGTTCCTTGCCTTCGACGGTAACGCCCATCGAGACGCATGCACCTATGACTTCCAGCACCCTTTTCTTAAGGGTCCTTCCGAGCAGGGAGTCCTCCTTCATTTTCGCGATCTTGATCGCCCGATCTATGGTGATGTCACCGACCTTGTTCGTCTTCGCGGCGCCGGATCCCTTCTCCACTCCGATCTCTTTCACGATGAGAGCGGATGTCGGGGGCGTGCCCACTTTGATTTCGAACCCCTTTGTCTTCGGGTCGATTATGACCTTCACTGGAACCTTCATCCCCTCGAAACTCTTCGTCTTCTCGTTTATCGCGTTCACGATCTGGATGACATTCACCCCAAGAGGGCCCAATGCCGGGCCCAATGGAGGGCCTGGTGTGGCCTTTCCACCTTCTACAAGGACTTCAATAGTCTCTCCCATTTAATCACCTGTCTTTCTCGAGGACTCTCACGTGGTCGCCTCTCACAGTCACTGGAATCGGGACCATCGCCTCGATCAGTTCGACCGTGATCTCTTCCTTGCTCTCGTCGATCTTCTGCACCCTTGCTTTCTCTCCCTTGAAGGGTCCGGCGATCAGTTCGACAACA
>JBGOWR010000080.1:0-4496 GCA_041478695.1 Thermoplasmata archaeon
AAGGACGTCGCCAACCTGGCAAGATCTGACGAAAGGATTCTCGTCTTGGACGCGGCAACGGGTCAGCAGGCAGGACCCCAGGCAAAGGCGTTCCACGATGCCGTTGGCGTCACTAGCGTCATATTGACGAAGATGGACGGAACCGCAAAAGGTGGTGGCGCACTGTCCGCCGTGGCGCAGACGAAGGCGTCTATCGTTTTCATCGGAACGGGTGAGCATCTCGAGGACATCGAGCCCTTCGAGCCCGCACGTTTCATCTCTCGCCTATTGGGCATGGGAGACATACAGACCTTGCTGGAGAAGGCTCAGGAATCTATGACAGAGGAGGAGGCCCTCGAGACGACGAAGAAGATCATGTCGGGCAGATTCACTCTGAGGGAAATGTACGACCAGATGGAGATGCTCACCAAGATGGGACCGATCAAGAAGATTGTCTCAATGTTGCCAGGGATGCCGGGGCTTACCGACAAGATCGATGTAGAAGAGTCACAACAGAGGTTGTGGAAGTTCAAGGTGATCATGGACTCTATGACCGAGGAAGAGATGGAGGATCCTCGGATCATAAAGTCGACAAGGATCCTGCGAATAGCCAGAGGTTCCGGCGTCGATCCGAAGGACGTCAGAGAGCTTCTTCGACAATACAACATCTCAAAGAAAGCTGTGAAAGGATTTCTCGGGAACAGGAAGCTGAGGAGACAGCTTCTCAAGCAGTTGGAGGCCGGGGGACTCGAGGTGCCAGAGTGAGACGATACATAGTCATCGGTCACCGGGCCACCACCTCCGGGAGTTTCAAGCTCGATGATCTTTGTGGAGGAACTGGCCGACTGGACGTCTTGCTCCGTTGCATAAACTCCGCTTTCTTCTTGTCTCATACCATCAGAAGAGACGTCGAAGTGTTTCTTGTGCTCCTAGGTCAGCCTTCTCCGCCGAAGACTCTTCGACTCGTTGGAAATGAGTTGAAATATCTTAATCCAGACGAACGAAGCACTGGAGCTCTCGTTCGTAACGCGCTGATGCAGAAGATCACGGAAGAGGAGAAAACCTCTCCAGGAATATACGTCTCCAACAGGTCTCACAAGGAGCTGTTCTCGAATCTGTCCAAGGATACGGAGGTCGTGTACCTGAAAGAAGATGGAGCAGATATCAGGACGGTCGATCTTTCTGGAGACGTCACATTCGTCTTAGGGGACGATCAGGACCTCACTCCCGAGGAGGAAGAGACGCTCATGGAATACCGGCCGAAGAAGGTTCGCTTGGGACCTATCAGCTATCATGCCGATCACTGCATCACTGTAGTCAACAACGAGCTGGACAGGAGAGGTCTCTGAGCGAACGATCGTGTCGATCGCTTTTCTGCAATAACCTTTTAACCAGGAATGCGTTAATGAGGAAGACATGGCAGACAGGATACCCCAGCACAAACACTGTCGTCAATGCGGCAAGGCGTTCATAGGGAGCGAGCAGCACTGCTCATCTGAATGCACAAGTGAAAGCAAGGATATCTTGAAGAAACGGAAGCGCCAGCTGATCATCCTTTACGTTCTCACAATGTTAATACTCAGCGTCGCCGTTATCACAATGAGCCTATGACGAAGGTTGGGGTCGCTGGCACTTTCAATGTCCTCCATCGGGGACATAGGACTCTTCTTGACAAGGCCTTCGAGCTGGGGGACGAAGTCGTTGTCGGCATAACCTCCGATGCTCTCGCCTCAAGAAAGCATTTCCATATTCCTTTGGAGCGGCGAATGAGCACGCTAAAGGATTACCTTCGCTCGAAGGGGAAGAAATGGGAGATCGAGGTTCTCCAGGTCCCGATGGGTAGTGCAGCCTCGGACACGGGACTCGACATCCTGGTCGTCTCTCAAGGAACCACCGATACTGCAAAGATGATAAACGACGTCAGGACTTCGAAAGGACTCAAAGCTTTCATTATTGTCGAGATAAGGCACGTGCTCGGAGAGGATTGCGCCACGATCACTTCGACACGAGTTCTCGAGGGAGAAATCGATCAGGAAGGGATGCTCCTGCGCCCTTTTCGCATAAACGTCGGCTCGGACAATCCCGTGAAGATCGAAGCAGTGAGAAAGGTGGCGGCCACGATATACAGAGATGTGGAGATTCGAGGAGTTCCCGTCAAGGCGTCGGTGGGGGATCAACCATGGGGTGATGATATCGACCGGGGCGCAATCGAGAGGGCTAAGAAAGCAATGGGAAAGGGAGACTATGGGGTTGGGATCGAGGCCGGCATAGTCGAAATGAGCGATGGCCTCTACGGAATCCAGTCTTGCGCGATAGCTGATAAGGAGGGGGTAGTGACCATGGGTCGAAGTTCTTCATTCAGATATCCTCCTGGAGCCGAAGAGAGGATCAGAGCTGGCATCGCCGTATCAAAGGTTTTTCATGAACTATATGGAAGGAAGGACACCGGGAGAGAAGAAGGTGCGATAGGATTTCTCTCGAAAGGCCTTCTCGACAGGCAGCGACTCAGCGAACAGGCTGTTCTGGCCGCGATGGTGCCCAGAATCAGACCCGACATCTATTTCGAAGTGTGAGCGCGCCTGCTTCTCTCCTTGACGAAACTCATGTATTCCTCAAGCGTTCCACAGTTGCCCGGCCCTATGCACTCAAACTTCCTGAATCTCCTGCAGTAGAATCCTCTTTCGTTGAACTCACATGGGGCATCTCGGGCTGAATTGCACTTGTCTTTTATACATCCGAACCCACGATACGCGCCCTTGCATTTTCCATCCTTGCTCATGTAGATACAGTTCAACTAGGAGCGCCTCCCCGCGGTCTCTCTGAATCTGACAAAGTGGGACATATAGGACTCGGGCGTACCGCAGTTCTCCATTCCGGAACAGTAGAACCGTTGGTACTTCGTGCAATAGAGTCCATGCCACTGCTCCAATGAGCAATCGGAATTCATCTGACAATATCGCATCGGAGATGACTTGACAAGGCAACTCGACTCTCCGACGCACTCCTGTCCTTCCACCAGTCTGTGTGCACAATAGCTCTGTCTATAGCGATACCTGCACAACGCATCCATCCCTGCCAGAATCGGCACCCTTATATGCTTCTTTTTGGATTTAAATCTAGCGCAGTGAACAAATCGTTCGTGATCGAACTCGGTCCACTGACCCGTGGATCAACGCGTCGTTTGAACGGAACGAGGTTGTGGATAGACAAGTCTGGTAAGACCTAAGAACCAGACTATCTCAAGGGCGATACATATGGTTGCAGGAATCGCGGCCTCGCTTCCTATGAGGGCGACTGCAAGTGCGGCGGCCATTCCAGTGTTCTTGTAAGTAGCGAAGAGCACCATCGGGATCCTTTCCTTTCGATCCACCTTGAGCTTTCGTGCGATCACCTCAACCACCGTTCCCAATACAAAGGTCCTGATCACAGCAACTAGGAGCAGACTCATGACGAGGAGGCCATCAGCGAAGAAAGCGTTCCTGTTCGCTCCAGTCACGGTGAACGTTAGCACGAAGAAGAATATGTTGATCAGTATGGTCCTAGACTGACCGGACAACGGAATCTTGTTAACTCCTCTAGAAAGGGCCATTGGAAGGAATATGAGAACCGCGACATACCACAGAATCGTAATCGGACTGATAGCCGTTCCGACGAACACAAGTGTCATGAGAGGCGTAATGGCTAGAGCCGCAACATATAGGAACGTGGAGGAGACGAGAGAGATCTGCATGTCGCCCTTTAGCATGTAGGTGAAGGGAATAACAGCGATCGCGGATGGGACCGCGGCGAGAAGGATCCAACCGATCTTTATCTGTCCTTCGAAGAACTGGCCTAGGAGAATCGTGACGCCGGACGACACTCCCCACGTCATGAGCAAGGCGATCATCGTCGATCCGGCGTGCTTCCTTGGGTCGAGTCCTCTGAGACTGAGACCCCCAAGAGACAGCGACATGACGAGGACCAATGAGCCCATCGCGAACTCAGAGTTGAGAGCGGGCAAGCCGCCGAACGCGAATCCAGCTGCGAACGCAATCGTCATCATCAGGACGTTGTTCGCTAGTATGTCACGGATCGCCATTGTCGACAGCGAACAGAGAAATGATATTTGAGGCTATCGTATCGAATTTCACAACGGATTGGAGTGCATTGGGTGAAGATGAATCGTCGAACCCATATGTCGTCAGACAACGTCGGTAGACAGATAAAGCGCCGAGGGGGAGATTCGAACTCCCGTGGTGCAGAGCACCACCGGCTCTCAAGGCCGGCGCCGTGATCCGGGCTTAGCTACCTCGGCATCGTCCATTTTGGACGTCCTCCAAGATGAGCAATTGATTATTAGTATCTCTCCTCAAGGATGCAATCACACGATCCTGTCCAACTTCCCAGACAGTACCATATCGAGATCGATTTCGAAGGCGATCATCGGCTGGCCGAGCCCGTAGTCCGTGATAACCTGGGGATGGACCTCGCCAAAGTACCCAACCCGCTGACCATCGATAATCACGTAAGCATCCCTG
>JBGOWR010000195.1:0-2574 GCA_041478695.1 Thermoplasmata archaeon
CGTCTCCGACGTCGTGGGCGATCACCTGGAGAGCATCTCATCCGGTCCGACGGCGCCTGACCCCACGACCCACAGCGATGCGTTGGCTGTCCTCAAGAAATACGATCTGCTGGATGAGGCACCGCGGTCTGTCGTCGATCACCTGACGCATGCCAAGTCTGAGAATCCGAAGCCGGGTGACAGTGTGTTCTGCAAGGTGAGGAACGTCATTGTCGCATCCAACAGGACAGCGCTCCTG
This sequence comes from Thermoplasmata archaeon, assembly GCA_041478695.1. Taxonomy (GTDB): domain Archaea; phylum Thermoplasmatota; class Thermoplasmata; order Methanomassiliicoccales; family JACIVX01; genus JAJRAG01. The sequence continues at coordinate 239 of JBGOWR010000195.1, forward strand.
GCTGCTGAGAAGAAGGCTCGCGATATGGGAAACGATGCACTAATCCTAACCTCGGCGCTTGAGGGCGAGGCTAGAGAGGTAGGCAGGATGATTTGCTCCATCGGGAACGACATGGTCGAGAAAGGAAAGCCGATCCCTCCTCCGGCCGTTCTGGTGGCAGGAGGGGAGACAACGGTCACCGTGAGAGGCAAGGGAAAGGGTGGGAGGAACTCCGAACTCGTCCTCGGGGCTCTTCAGGAAATGAGAGAAGGGGTCACGATTCTCTCTTTCGGGACTGACGGAATTGATGGCAGCTCTGAGGCGGGAGGGGCAATTGCTGATATGAAATCCTGGAGTGACGACGCTCCGTCGTTCTTGAACGACAACGATTCTGCCACGTACTTCGAGAGGGAGGGTTGCCTGATATTCACGGGTCCGACTGGAACGAACGTGGGTGACATAGTGTTGGTCTTCGCGTCGAGAAAAAGATAAAATAGTCTAACCCCCATCGCATTTCGAGATGCCAGTAATCACTTTCGGCTACAGGGACCTCATAAGTCTGATCGGCAGGGAGGTACCGGTCGATATTCTTTTGGAAAGGATGCCCATGATGGGCGCGGACCTCCACCACTACGATTCTGAGAATGAGGAGATTGCGATGGAGTTCTTCCCCGATAGGCCGGACCTGTACAGCGTTGAAGGTGTCGCGCGTTCTCTAAGGGCGTTCCTTGGTTACGAGCCAGGCCTCAAGAGATATCCGATCGAGGAATCTGGAGTCACACTGTATCGCGATGTCAGCGTCGAGGACGTGAGGCCATACGTCGTCGGAGGTGTGGTCAGGGGCGTTGAGATGAGCGACCCTCTTATCCGTTCTCTCATGGAGCTGCAGGAGAAGATCCACCTGACCGTCGGGAGGAAGAGGGCAAAGGTTTCCATCGGGATACACGATCTGGACAGAGTAGAACCTCCGTTCACATACAAGGCCGTGGATCCTGAGGAGATCTCGTTCGTGCCTCTGGCCAAGGATGAGTCGATGAATCTCCGTGAGATACTTGAACGTCACGAGAAAGGTGTCGATTACAGATACATATTGGAAGGAAAAGAGAAGTATCCGGTCATAGTCGATCGTGATGGGGACGTTCTCTCATTCCCTCCGATCATAAATGGCCAGCTGACAGCTGTGAACGAGGACACTAGCAGCATGTTCATCGATGTGACAGGCACCGACCTGCCGGCGATATCTGGATCATTGAACATCGTCTCGACCGCTCTGGCCGAGAGAGGTGCCAAGATTCAGGTCGTCATGGTTGAAGGCAATGAAAGGATGACCACCCCAGACCTCAAACCGACGAAGTGGTCCCTCGACCCCATGATGTGCAATTCGATGCTCGGGCTGGAACTTGATCGGAGCGAGATATGTCGATGTCTTCGCAAGATGGGCTACGGATGCGATTTCGACGACACAATGGTCAATGTCCTGGCCCCAGCGACCAGGATGGATCTTCTGCATCCTGTCGACCTGATCGAGGACGTTGCAAAAGGTCACGGGTATGAGCAGTTCGGTACCCAGCTGCCGACTGTCCAGACGGTAGGGGGAGAGAGGTCTATCGAGAAGGCGTCCAATCTCGTGAGGACGATGATGATCGGCTATGGGTACTTCGAGGTCACGACACTGACTCTATCGAGTCCGAAGGAACAGTTCGGGAACGTTCGCTTGGAAGAGACTGAGGTCGTCGAGATACTGAACCCGATAAGCGAGGACCACACCTGTCTGCGCGTACACTTACTACCCAGCCTGCTGAATGTCTTGAGGAAGAACAAGCATAGGGACCTGCCGCAACGGATATTCGAGGTCGGAGACGTCGTCGTGGACATGAAAAGGAGGAAACATCTGGCAGTCATGTCGGCTCATTCGCGGGCAAGCTTCACCGAGATGAAGTCGGTCCTTGAAGGTTTCCTCAGAGACTGTTCCTTGAAATGGGAGCTTTGTCCCGCTGGCTTGGGCTTCTTCGTGGAGGGCAGGGATGCTTACGTGATTGTCGATGGTCAGCGCATTGGATACTTTGGCGAGGTCCATCCCCAGGTTATCACGGGCTACGGACTCGGGCAACCCATGGTCGCCTTCGAGATCGATCTCGATATGGTGCTGTCTGGGAAGTTGGACAGGATCGTATGATTGCATTCTTTGGGAGAGATACTAATAATCAATTGCTCATCTTGGAGGACGTCCAAGAAGGACGATGCCGAGGTAGCTAAGGCCGGATCACGGCGCCGGCCTTGAGAGCCGGTGGTGCTCTGCACCACGGGAGTTCGAATCTCCCCCTCGGCGCTTTATCTGTCTACCGACGTTGTCTGAC
>JBGOWR010000127.1:0-3648 GCA_041478695.1 Thermoplasmata archaeon
GAATCCGGCCATTACCGTCTTCTTACGGTCGTACAAGTCAGAAATGGTTCCAGAGAACAGAGTGAAGAAGGCAAAGGGTATCATGAAGAACGAAATCGATACTAGAACCTCTGGAGCCGTACTGTTGAACTCACCTTTCAGTGTCGGAACGAGCGCAAGAACCGCATTTCCGGACAAGGGGCCTATGAACGCGCCCAGATAAACGGCCAATCGTCTAGCGTCGGGCAACGAGCCAACAAAGCATTACCTGATATATATCTAGAATGTTAGAATCCAAGCCGGTTTGGTTCACCAACTCAATTGAATCTAGGCAGTGTTGTCAGTTTTTCCTGTCCTCTATGTCGATTATTACATTCTGTTCGTTGATGGGACACTTGCTTGGGTCGCAAGGCTCCACGTGAATGAGAACGCTCGCATGAGGTAGTCTCTTTTTGATCTCGCGTTCCAGATGATCTGCGACCTTGTGAGAGTCTTCGACGCTGGTGTCGGCCTTCATTACAAGGTGAAGATCGATAAACCTCTGGTCCCCTCCCTTTCTCGTCCGAAGCTTGTGATAAGCAACGAACTCTGGCAAGTGCTCCAGCAGGACGTTCTTGACGACCATTTCTTCTTCGGGAGGCAGCTTCTCGTCGACCAACCCCTTGCTAGATTCCTTTGTCAGATTGTATGCTGCTTTCAGAATCAGTACAGCGACGATGATCGCAATCAAAGGGTCAAGAATCTTCAGGCCAGTAAAATTTATCACGACGAGACCAATGAAGACCCCAAACGATGTCATCACGTCGGTCTTCAGATGCATCGAGTCGGCCTTGAGGGCGATTGAGTCCTCCTCCTCCGCGATCTTGGAAAGATATCTGGAAACGAAGAAGTTGACCACCGTAGAAATTCCCATGATGACTATGCCCACCATAAGGAATCCGACCTCGGATCCTGAGATGATTTTCATAATGGACTCGAATATTATGATCGCTGCGGCAAAGATGATGAGCAGAGCCTCTACCACACCTGCCACGTTCTCGTACTTCCCGTGACCGTATGCGTGCTCTGTGTCTGGAGGCTGAACGGCCTTGCCTACAGAGTAGTTGGCCACAATCGCCGCTATGAGGTCCATCATCGAGTGGATGGCCTCCGAAAGCACACTAATGGAGAACATCATAAGGCCCGCTACCAGCTTCATCGCTACGAGGCACGAGTTGCTCGCGATCGACAACTTTGCGGCCTTTACTTTTTTCAAAGGGATCTCGATTTCTGTAAATGATGAGCCTACTTAGGTTTTTCTACAGATCTGAGACTGGACAATGAAAGAAAGCAATGTCCACGAAGCATCAAGACCTCGTTACATGAGCACTTATGACTGGAATCTGAACACTTGACGAAAATGCAATCGTTCTTGGGAGATCAATCATGAATCCGTTGCCTATTTCTCGTCAAACCCCTTGGTGACCACACTTTTCCAAAGGGTCGAACGACATTCTGATGTGATCGTGATTGTGTGAATGCAGAGAGATGTCATGCCGTCCGCCTTTGCAAACCCACTCTCTCCCCCAATGCGATTGGTCTATCCGAATGTTTTTCTATGCGCAACTGTTTGGACTCTGTCGAAATCGTTGAGCAAGAGATGAGCATATGGTAAAGGGAAGGGTTGTCAAGGACCTCAAGATAGAGACGCCGATGACCGTGGATTCATTGATGAGACAGCTGAAAGAATCAGGAGGTTTCACCGGGAGGAAAATCGCTGACGCCGTAGATATCATCGAAGGGATGGTCAGGAACGAGACCTGTACTGTCTTTCTTTCATTCCCCGCGTGTATCATGGCGACCGGAACCAGAGGGGTCCTCGTCGAACTTGTCAAGAGAAAACTCGTGGACGTAGTGATCACGACCTGTGGGACTCTTGATCACGATCTTGCCCGCTCCTGGAAGGACTACTACCATGGAGACTTCTTCATGGATGATGCAGGACTTAGAAAGAACAACATCAGCAGACTTGGGAACGTCTTGGTTCCGGATGAAAGCTACGGCCTCATCCTAGAGAAGAGACTCGCTCCGATGTTCGAAGAGATACTGACGGGCAAGAACTCGATATCTACCAAAGATCTCATCGACGAAGTCGGATCAAGGATGGAGGATGAAAATTCACTCTTATATTGGTGCCATGAAAACGAAGTTCCCGTGTTCGTCCCGGGAATCACGGACGGGTCCTTTGGAAGCCAACTATGGATGTACTGGCAGACGCACAGGGATCTCAGGATCGACCTTTTCAAGGACGAGCAGGACCTTTCCGATATCGTCTTTGAGGCCAGTGAGACAGGGGCGATCGTCATCGGCGGGGGGATATCGAAGCACCATGTCATCTGGTGGAACCAATTCCGCAATGGTCTGGATCACGCGGTCTATCTGACGACCGCTGAGGAGTATGATGGCAGTCTCTCCGGTGCGAGGGTTCGAGAGGCGGTGTCTTGGGGAAAGGTCAAAGCCTCAGCCGACCAGATAACCGTAGAAGGGGACGCTACACTGACTCTGCCAATCATTGTTGCTAGTTTACTAGAACGCATGAAGGTGTGACATTGAAGAAGGTAGTTCTCATTGGCGGAGATGGTATCGGTCCTGAGGTCGTGTCAGCTGCCGTCAGGATACTTGAGAATCTGGACGTCAGCTTGGAGTTCACCGAGGCACAAATGGGCCTTGAGTGTTCAAAGAGGACAGGTCATTTCATACCTAAGGCGACAATGGAGGCTCTTGAACGAAGCGACGCCTGCCTGTTCGGAGCCGTGACCACCCCTCTCGACCAGAAGCAAAGATCCTGCATACTCTATCTGAGAAAGCACTTCGACCTATATGCGAACCTGCGTCCGGTAAAACGCCTTCATCCGTCGGTAGGATTGGTGGATCTAGACATGGTGATCGTAAGGGAGAACACCGAGGGGATGTACACGGGCGTGGAACACGAGGACGCCGATGGAGTCACGCTCGAGCGTAGAGTGAGCGAGAAGGCAAGCAGAAGGATCGTGAGACGAGCTGTCGATCTCTGTAAGAGCGAAGGGAGGAAACGAATAACCTGTGTGCATAAGGCGAACGCATTGCAGAAGTCCGATGGCCTATTCAGAAGGATCTTCTTCGAGGAGGTCGAGGGACAGGGGCTAGAAGTCAAGGAAATGCTGGTCGATGCCGCTGCCGCGGCCCTTGTTCTGAAGCCGAAAGACTTCGATTGCATCGTTACATTGAATCTCTACGGGGACATAATCTCGGATGAGGCTGCAGCACTCATCGGTGGTCTGGGGTTCGGTCCCTCTGGAAATGTCGGTGACAAATATGCGATCTTTGAGCCTTCCCACGGTTCAGCGCCGGACATTGCTGGCAAGGATATCGCAAATCCCATTGCGGCCATGCTATCGTCCGCAATGATGCTGCAATATCTCGGAGAAAAAGGACAGGCGACAAGAATTGAGAGGGCCATCCGCCTCGGCCTTGAGAGGGGGATCAGGACAATGGATGTCGGTGGTGAGTATGGAACGACAGAATACACCGAAGCGTTGATCAAGCTTCTCAAAGAGGTCTAGGCAGAACTGCCTGAGGTTTTGTTCGTGCTGATCGGGTTCACACTGTTCAAGATCCAGGTCATCCTTTTCACCTCCCAGGAAGCAAAGC
>JBGOWR010000034.1:0-7005 GCA_041478695.1 Thermoplasmata archaeon
AACTGGATGTGTGGGAGGACTATTAGCCTTTTTCACACAAGCGATGCGGATGCTCAGAGTCCTTCGATTCATGAATGACCCATCCAGGACGTGGCTTCACCGAAAGCAGATATATCACTGGACCGTTACATGTGGTCAATCTATACGACTATGATGGAAAAGATTATAAGCGTGCTAAATATTGTCACGCACTGCTTGAGGTGATCAGATGCTTGGAAAGAGCATCCGAATGGAACGAGTAATGAACAGGAAGACAGGCCGCGCCGTGATAGTACCGATGGATCACGGAATATCTTTGGGACCGGCCGAAGGGCTCGTAGATATGAAAACGACGATAGACACGGTCGCCCTTGGAGGAGCGACGGCCGTCGTGCTGCACAAAGGGATCATCCCCTACGGTCACCGTTCGTTCGGACAGGATATCGGCCTGATTGTGCATCTTTCTGCAAGCACCAGCCTTGGATCCGACCCGAATGAGAAAGTGCTGGTAACGACCGTCGAAGAGGCGATCAAGCTTGGAGCAGATGCGGTGTCGGTGCATGTCAATTTAGGCGCTGACACCGAAACCCAGATGCTTCACGATTTTGGCGAGGTGACGAGAAAGTGCGTCGAATGGGGAATGCCACTTCTCGTCATGATATACCCTCGAGGCAAGAAGATCAAGAACTCGTTCGACGTCGAATTGGTGAAACACTGCGCAAGGGTCGGGGTCGAGCTCGGTGCCGACATCATCAAGACGAATTATACTGGGGACATCGATTCATTCAGAGAGGTCGTGAAAGGCGCACTAGTTCCAGTCGTGATTGCTGGAGGCCCGAAGATGGACTCGGACGAGAAGCTCCTTGAGATGGTCAGAGATTCGATCGAAGCGGGAGGCAAGGGAGTATCCATAGGCAGGAACATATTTCAGCACAGGAACGTAATGGCAATAACGAAGGCGGTCTCTTCAGTAGTGCTGGAAGATGCCACTGTTGAGGAAGCGCTGAGATTGATAAAGTGATGGAATGAGTGATAGACGGAAGGACTTCATCGTATGGGTCAGATCGGACCTCCTCGAGGACTACGAAGATAGGAAGAAGATCGTGATCTCTGCTCTTGAGAATGGGTACTTCAACATAGTGACCCTGGAGAAGGATGAGTCTCTCAGAAAGCTGGGAATATTCAACACGATAATCCAGAGAGGCAACGATTTCATCGAGGATGGAGAGGTCATTGGAAGACTTGTCGAGATTCACGATAGGAATGACATGAAGGAGGCCTCGAAGCTGAAGAACAAGGTGAAGTACCTTGTAATATCAGCAAAGGACTGGAAGGTCATTCCACTTGAGAATCTGATAGCCGAATTCCAAAGGTCCAACACTGGAATCCTCGCTTTCACCTCGACGCCCGAGGAAGCGAAATTGTTTGCCGAGACCCTGGAGGTTGGAGTAACTGGTATTGTCATAGGACCCGCTTCGCCCCAGGTTCTCAAGGAATTCCGATTACTGACATCGAAAGAGAGTGAGACGATAGAGCTCACGCTTGCACCGGTCAGCAGGATAGCACCCCTGCCATTGGGCGATAGGGTTTGCGTCGACACCTGCTCGCTCCTTCGATCAGGGGAAGGGATGCTGATAGGATCTCAATCATCATGCCTGTTCCTGGTGCAATCGGAGAGCATCGAGAGCGAGTACGTGGCCTCCCGTCCATTCCGTGTGAATGCTGGAGCAGTTCACGCTTACGTGTTGGATGCGGAAGGAAAGACAAAGTACCTTTCAGAGATCAAAGGCGGAGATGAGCTCCTTGCGGTAGACACGAAGGGCTCCTGCAGGAGAGTTGTGGTAGGGAGGTCCAAGATAGAGCGCAGACCACTGCTTCTCATTGAAGTCGAGCTTGAAGGGGCGAAGTACACGACCATACTTCAAAACGCTGAGACGATTCGTCTATGCGCAAAAGAAGGCTCCATTTCCGTATCAGAGCTGAAGATCGGAGACAAAGTGATGGTAAGGGTAGGAAAGGGAGGAAGGCACTTTGGCCATTCGATCTCTGAGACAATATTGGAGAGATGATGAGGATTTGCATTTCGATTGCTGAGAAGACTCTCGATGAGGCGATGGCCGCCTCAAAAAGAGCGGCGGACAAGTCGCCAGATCTGATCGAGGTCCGAATCGACTACATCCACCCTCTGCCAGATGATCTCATGAGATTCAAAGAGATCGCTGTGCCGAAGATAGCCACATTGAGACCTTCATCCCAAGGCGGAGAGTTCACGGGGAGCGCCAGAGAGAAATCAATCATTCTGAGGAAAGCGCTCAGGGCTGGATTCAAGGCCGTCGACATCGAGTCGGACTCACCACTGCTGTCTCGAACTGAAAATGAGTTCAGAGATGCTGAGCTGATCTGTTCATCCCACGACCTTCATTTGACACCAGAGACCTCTAAGATCATAGAAATCTTGATCGCGAATGCCGCAAAGGGGGACGTTTCGAAGGCGGCCTTCAAGGTCAACTCGATCCACGACATCCTGTCCATTGTGGAGGCAGCGATGGTCTTTTCCTCGACGGACAACGAGTTCGTCCTTATCGGAATGGGAGAACTTGGTGGGCTGACGCGGGTCTGTGCTGGGCGCATGAAATGCAGCTTCACCTACGCATCCCTTGAGCCTGGAAAGGAGACTGCACCGGGTCAGCTCGATTTTGACACGGTAAAACGCCTTGGAGACAGTCCAATCATCACCGGAATCATTGGATTTCCGCTTGGCCACTCTGTCTCACCTCAGATGCACAACGCCGCTTTCCTGAGTCTCGATATTCCTGGGCTCTATTTACCGATACCAACGATGGATGAAGAGCTCGAGGAACTGTTGGATCTCTCCCTGGAACTGAACATGATGGGATTCAATGTAACGATACCTCACAAGGAGAAAATCGTCCCCCTTCTCGACAAATTGGACGAGACCGCCTCGAAGACGAAGGCCGTCAACACGGTCGTCATCCAAGACGGTGAGTTTACCGGTATGAACACGGACGTCCATGGAGTCGCAAAGACGTTCGAGAAAGCAGAAATGCGTGTCAAGGGCAAAAGAGTTCTGGTGATAGGCGCTGGCGGGGCCGCCAGGGCCTGCATCTACCACCTTACCTCCGCTGGTGCGCGGACATCGCTGGTCAACAGGACCAGGCTCAGAGCTGATGTCCTCGCCAACGATTTCCCGGGAGTGCAGGTGATCGAAAAGGATGATGCGGAGCGATTGCCATTCGATGTCATAATCAATTGCACTCCTCTTGGAATGCGAGGGTTCCCAGATGAGCCTCCAATATCCAGCCAGATTTTCAGAGAGGGCCAATTCGTCTTCGACACGGTCTACAACCCCAGGATCACAAGATTTTTAGCAGATGCTCAAGGCAGAGGCGCAGTGATTCAGTCCGGTCAAGAAATGCTTGTCCAGCAGGCGATCAAAGCCTTCGAGGCCTGGACTGGCAGATCGCCATCTTACGAAGTCATGTCGGAGGCTGCAAGGGGCGCGATCGGATGAGGGGGAAAGCTGTCTGCAATGGAGCGGCGACGATAGTCAACGCGATCGCGACCGGGAAGGGTGCCGCATTCGGCATCCGCCTCAGGACATGGGCGGAGGTCGAGCTTACAGATTCAAAAGGGATCAAGGTCGAGATCGATGGGTTCAAAGACGAGGACCCAGGGCTCGCTCGAAGGTGTGTCGAGAACGTCCTGGACAAGTTCGCAGGGAGAGAGAGCTATGGAGCAGTAGTGAGGACGCGCTCGGAGATACCTGTATCAAGAGGATTGAAGAGCAGCAGTGCCGCAGCGAACGCAGTGGTCATGGCGACGCTGAGGGCATTGGGAATCGAATGTGAGCCGACAGATGCCATAAAGATAGGCACAAGGAGCGCGATCGAGTCCGGTGTCTCGGTCACTGGGGCGTTCGACGACGCTTGCGCCTCCTATTTCGGGGGCGTGGTGCTCACTGACAACACTGTCGAGACAATCCTTAAAAGGGACACGATGTCAACCGATCTGAAAGTCATAATCGACGTTCCATCCTATCAGATAAGAAAGAATGAGCTTCCGCTTGAAAGGATCAGGTCGCTCCGGAAAGTGGTTGAGATTGCCTTCGAGCATGCGCTGATGGGGGACTATCCCGGTGCGATGACTCTCAACGGCCTGTGTTACAGTTCTGCACTGGACCTGGACCAATCGGCGGCTTTTGACGCACTCCGTGGAGGTGCGAAAGGGGCGGGATTGTCCGGAACAGGTCCAGCAACGGTCATTCTGGTGAGCAAGAACATGGTGGACGAGTTCATCGAAGGATTCTCGTCGAGAGACAACCTGATCGTCACGGACGTTTCTAACGGAAGCGCAGAGGGGGCCAGGGATTGAGACTTCTCGTAAGACCCTCCTCCATGGAAGGCACTATCCGGTCCTCCCCATCCAAATCATACACGCATAGGGCGATGGTACTTGCACTGCTTGCAGAAGGGACGTCCAAGTTGAGGAACGTTCTGCTGAGCGGAGATACCCTGGCAACACTGAGGGCGATACAGCAACTTGGCGCGGAAGTGAGCTCGAAGGGAGAAACATGTGCCATACGAGGTGGCAGGCTGGATTGCCCGAAGGAGACGATCGACGCGGAGAATTCTGGGACAACGATAAGACTGATCGCCGGCGTCGTCTCATTGCTTCCCTGCGAGGCGATATTGACAGGGGACGAATCCGTGCGGCAGAGGCCGATGCAGCCGCTGATCGACGCACTGACGGAGCTCGATGTTCATTGTGCCTCCATCAAAGGCAATGGAAGGGCACCCCTCGTCGTCAGAGGTCCCAACGATGGCAAGATGACTCACATCAGAGGAGACATTAGCTCGCAGTTCATCTCTTCATTGCTAATCTCGTCGCCTGTGAAGGATGTGGATACGGACATAATTCTAACCACTCCCCTCAGATCCAGACCGTACGTCGAGATAACAGTCGAGATGATGAAGATGTTCGGCACAGAGTGTCACGAATCGGATAATGCATTCCGTGTACCAGGGGGACAATCCTACGGTCACTTGGACTACACGATACCAGGGGATTATTCATCAGCGGCGTTCTCTCTTGTCGCTGGGGCTCTCACAGGCAGCACGTCGGTCAGCGGGCTCGATCCGGAAGATAAGCAGGGCGACAGGAAGATCGTCAGGATCCTCGGGGATTTCGGGGCACGTATCGAGACGTGCGGTACCAAGCTCACGGTGTCTTCCCAGAAACTGATGGCAACGGAAGTCGATTTCTCGGACTCACCAGACCTATTTCCAATCGTGTGCGTTCTCGCCACCCAAGCCGAAGGCAGGACGCGTCTCTACAATGCCGAGCATGTAAGACTGAAGGAGAGTGACCGTATCCGAACCACGTTGGATTTCCTCAAGGACATGGGAGCCGTGATCGAGGAGAGGAAAGATGGCTGTGTCGTGTCTGGTCCATGCAGACTGAAAGGAACGAAGATAAACTCGCTCGGTGACCACAGAATACTCATGGCGGCAGCGGTTGCGGCATTGGTGGCAGATGGCGAGACGGTGATAAGTGAAGGAGAATGCTACAAGATATCGTATCCTTCCTTCATTCAGGACATGCGCTCTCTAGGAGCGAACATGGAGATGATCAATTGAATTCGATCGGCACATCGTTGAGGATGACCGTGCTCGGGACCAGCCACGGGCCAGGAATTGGATGCATCATAGATGGGTGCCCGGCCGGACTTGATGTGTCCGAAGAAATCATCCAACGTGAACTGGACCTCAGAAAGCCATCCGAAGGCATCGGGACGAACAGGAAGGAGGAGGACAAGGCGGAGGTGCTTTCGGGAATAGTCGATAGCAAGACGACCGGCGCCCCGATTGCAATACTCATAAGGAACAAGGATGTGGACAGTTCCAAGTATGAGATATTCAGGAGGATCCCGAGACCGGGTCACGCAGATTATCCCGCGCTGGTCAAATTCGGTGAGAGCCACGACCTCAGGGGCGGTGGACAGTTCTCCGGGAGAATGACGGCGCCGATCGTGTCGGCTGGGGCGGTCGCGAAGAGCATGCTCGCGCAGATCGGAGTCCGCGTGGTAGCCTATTCCAGAGCGATAGGCAGCATTGTGGATGATAGAGAATACACCTTCGAGGAATTGCTCACAGAGACCAGGAGGAACCCTGTCAGGGCGGGCGATCCCTCTGTGGCGAAACGAATGAGATCAGAGATACTGGCAGCAAAGAAGGCTGGAGATAGCGTGGGAGGGATAGTGAAGTGCATCGCCACTGGTCTGCCCGTCGGGGTCGGGGAACCGTTCTTCGACACGATGGAAGGAGAGCTCTCGAAGATGATGTTCGCAATACCAGCGGTGAAGGGTATAGAATTCGGCGCGGGCTTCAAGGCCGCACGGATGAAGGGCTCAGAGCATAACGATCCATTCGCTATCTTCAATGATAGGATCGTCACGAAGACGAACAATGCCGGCGGAGTCCTGGGAGGATTGACGAATGGGATGCCACTGGAATTCAATCTCGCTTTTAAGCCTACCGCTTCGATCTCACTAGAGCAAGGTAGTGTGGATCTGTGGAAGATGAAGAATGCCAAGCTCCGCATCGAGGGCAGACATGATCCATGCATCGTTCCGAGGGCGGTGGTGGTGGTCGAGGGTGCCACGGCCTTCGTCCTGGCGGACCTCTGTAAACGAGGTGGTTTCATTGTCTAAGAAGATAGAATCGGTCAGGCAGAGCATAGAAAGAATCGATATTGAGATACTCAAGCTCATATCAAGAAGGATCGATGCCGCAAGGGAGATCGGCCGACTGAAGATGTCTTCCTCGCTTCCGCTAAGAGATCCCGCGGTAGAGGAGAAGGTTATTTCTCGCTACGTCGAGGAAGGGACGAGATTGAAGATTGGACAGGAGGCCGCCAAGCAGATCGCCTCGATACTGATAAGAGAGTCGGTGGAGGCTCAAAGCAGGATCACACAGCTCAACGAGACGAAGGACGTACTTGTCATCG
>JBGOWR010000149.1:0-3253 GCA_041478695.1 Thermoplasmata archaeon
CATCTCCAGCACGGTGTGATACATCTCCACCTGTTGCTTTGTCGCCTTTCCAGCGATGAACGTTCGAGTGATATCAGAGCAGTAGAGACGGAACTTCGCGCCGAAATCGAACAGGGCGAAGCTTCCTTTTGTCAAAATAGAGTCATCTGGCATATGGTGCGGCTCGGCCGAGTTCTTCCCGAAGCACGAGATGGTCTCGAACGAGATCGAGCTCGCCCCATTCCTTTGCATCCTGTAGGCTATCTCGGCGGCCGCCTCGTGCTCCTTCATCCCGACCTCCAGGAAGTCGGGGATCTCGTCAGCGACCCTGGATGCGATCCTGCATGCTTCCCTCATCCGCTCGACCTCCTCCTCGTCCTTGACCAGCCTGGCCTTCTCGATCGCCGATGAGACGTCGATGGTCTTGATCCCAGGCATGGACCTCTTGATCTCCTCAAGGTTCCGGACGGTCAGCGCGGCGCCGTTTATGCCAATGGATTTCATTCCCTTCAGGGATTCTTTCAGCATCAGGTCCCTCTGGGATTTCTTGGAATATATCTTCACCGGCACATCGCGTGCTCTCGCGCTGGTCTCCTCCAAGGCCGAGGAGAGGACCTCGACGCCTCCGTCCGGCCAGAGGATCGCAATGCATCCCTCAAAGAGGCCGGAATCATATCCAGTCGCGTAGAAGAACGAGAGGTCCTTGTGTGGTTCCTCGCCGTTCATCAGAAGTATCGCATCGATCTGACCAGTGAGACCAGAGTAGATGCGCGGAATTCTCTTCTTCGAGACATCCACGCTGCGGGAGAACCATTACATGCGATTTATAACTTCCCAACCGGTCCAGGGCGGTCTCGGTCCAGGACAGTGAAAAGATATCAGACGCCGATCCAAACGTTACCGATCAGTCTTTTGATAGTCGCGAGAGCGGACAGCGCCGCGAGATAGCTCGTCGAAGTGTTCTTCGGGAACGGCACGTTCTTTGTCTCCGCGACGAATTCGCCGAAAGGCCCTCTCACGATGACCTTGTGAGTGTTCTTGTCCGTGTTGGGATCGAAGATGATCTTGACCTTCGTCTTGTCGAAACCGACACCCAGGAGGCTGAGCGTCGCGGAGACGTTCATGTTCCGCGGGAAGAGGGTGGCGGCCTCTCTCGCCGTTCCTTCGAATACGACGGTCGGTCCTTTCAGATTCCCGATATCGATCCCCTTGCTCTTCAGATACTCCATGTTGCTGAAGTTCTTGGGGCTCTTGGTGCTGATCAGCTGCACCTCGTCAATGGTACCGATTGAAGCGGCCCGCAGGCCGTCCGTGCCGGTAACGGCGCCAGAGGGCGCATAGATACGCGCTCCCTTGGTCTTCGCCAACGCGAAGCACCTTTCCTTGAAGGCATCTTCTGCGAACGCTCCGACGCTCATCATCATCACGTCCACACCGTGCTCCAAGAAGAATGGAATGAAGTGTTTGGCGGCCTCTTGGCTCGCAGCCTCCACGACAAGGTCGATGTTCGGGATTATCCCCAGAAGCTCCTCGTCGCTGTTGTCGACATACTTCACTTTATGAAGCTTCTCGACGAGGTGGATGGCGCAGACCTTGCTTTTGTCAGTTATGTAGATCCTCTCAATCTCAGGGATCTCGTCTACAGCCTTTGCCAGTGTTGTACCTATCGAGCCGCATCCGATGATGAGTAGGCGCATGTGTTCTCCAGCAAATGCAGTGGTCAAATATAACAGTATTGTCCCAGGACTTCGAAATTCAGATTGGCGTCTGCGGTTTCCGTGGAACGAGTCTCTGGGCAGGTCTAGCAGCGCTTTCGATAGGAATGACGCTGCTGGTGTTCTCTCGAAAGGACAACAAGTCGCCGGAACATTCGGTGATAGCAGATTCGTGATCCGATCCTCACTTCTTGACTTTCCGGGGAATGCCGCTCTCGCAGGGCACTCCGGTCTGGCACAGTCCGCATGCGTAGATATCGATGCCGTATTTCTCGAGGACCTTAGACTGCTGGCCGAAAACGAACTCCTTGCATTTGCTTTTGTCATGACCCTTCTCGCTTATCGCGCCGACCGGACATCTCTTCATGCATTCCCTGCAAGCCTTTCCATGGAAGAAAAGACAGTTCTCATGGAGGTCTCCGGTCCTCTTAGGTGATCGGAACCTCCGATCGACGACGAAGCTGCCGATCCTATGGGCCTTGCCCTCTTTCGTGATGAGTCCGTCGCACAGACCGAAGCTCCCAAGGCCGGCGGCGAACGCGATATGGCGCAGGGACCAGTTCGAGGTGAATCCCACCTTCTCATCTGTGACCAGCTGGTACAGCCCCTTCTGTGTATCGGGAGATCCGGCGACGTATCCTTTGTCCTGCAGCAACGAGATCATATGTCTTTGGACGCTCCGGTTGAAGCTTTCCCCGAAGAGCCTGACATTGGCCCAACGCTCCGAGGGACCATCCTTCATGCCAGCGTTCTCCTTCTTGGTTGGAGACGATATCGGGAGCACATAGCAGACGACGCCGATCGAATCCTCAGCGGGCACTGGAATTCCTCTCGATCTTGCGATGTCCGCCATCACTTCAAGCGGCGTAAGGTGGAACTGGCCGATGATCTTCTTCAATTCCTTGAAGATCGGATCGTCCCCAGCGGCGAATCCGACAAGAGGTTCCAGGAACATAGGAGAATTGTCCAGGCGTTCGAAGCGATTGCCAGGGTCCTCCCGGACGAACCTCTTGATCTCGTTCTCGATCCATGCTCTCAATTCACGCTCAGCAGTCATGTTCTCCACCCTATCACCGAATTGCACTTCATGAATCTAATATTCGTCCATCGGAGACAAAGATGAGATCGTCACTTGCCAAGAGACAGAACGAATTCGTGAACGTACTTCTTCGCTTCTTCGATCTGACCTGATGCGAGCGGGCCTTTCATACCAGTCACTGCGAGCCTCAGCACTGGCAAGCGGGCGTTGAACCCCCTTTCCTTCAACATGTCGTGTATCTTCTTCGCCGCACCTGAAGCGATCAATTTCTCGCTCGTCTTGCTCTCCGCGAGCTTGTCTTCATCTACTGGACCATAAGACTCGAATGCGCAGATCGGCTTGTTCCCCCACACGGCCAAATCCAGTTTCTTGATGAACTTCTTCGTGTGACCGGTCATCGTCCCGAATCTGGTCGGAGAGCCGATGAACATGAAGTCACCTTCCATTGGTTTGCTGGGATCGCTGCTCGAGTTCACGACTCTGGTCTGATGACCATCCGATCTTATCTGCTCCGCGATCG
>JBGOWR010000018.1:0-9506 GCA_041478695.1 Thermoplasmata archaeon
CCACCAGGTCCAGCGATACCGGTCACGGCAGCGCCGATGTCGGCCCCTGTGGCTTTCCTTGTGCCCCTTGCCATCTCTATGGCAACCTGTTCGCTTACCGCACCGTATGATTCAAGCGTTTCTCTGCTCACGCCAAGGAATTCGATCTTGGAATCATTGCTGTATGTCACGATACCGGCCAGGAAATACAATGAGCTTCCAGGCACATTCGTTATCAGGTCCGAAACGAGTCCGCCAGTGCACGATTCGGCGACGGCCAGGGTCATTGACTTGGTCCTAAGCAACTCCCCAAGCTCTTCTTCAGGTCTCATCGCCCACCTCAAATGAGTCCTTTCATCAAGTCTTTGATCCGTTCCTCGCCACCTATCTCGTCGATCACAGCTGCAACGGCCTTTGGGACCAGAAGTCTCCAATCCTTGCCGGCCAGCATTCTATTCCGAATTTCGGTGCCGGAGTAGAGCTCGATGTTGAAGAGCGGGGAGGCGCGAACCTCGTAGCCCGCCTCAGAGAACAGCCTCTTGGTCAAAGGATTGTTGCTGTATATCGCCTTGAACGGCGGCACGAGCGATGCGACGTGGGCAACCCAGACAGAGTACCGATTGATGTCCACTATCGGAACCAGATAGCAATTCTGCACCCCCTCCTCCTTGAGAGAGCGAGATATCATAAGATGCCGTTCCCCGGCGGTGAAGGGGTTCTCGAAGGTGTGGGAATACTGGGCGCTGCCGATGCCGATCGTCAGATAGTCGCAATTCTTCAATATCGTTCGGATTACCTCAAGATGTCCATTGTGGAACGGCTGGAAACGACCTATGAGAAGCGCGTTGAATTCATCGCTGTTCAAGGGCCACACATCCAAGACGGCTATGGACTACGATATCGTCTCTCTATTGAAATGTTTTCCTCAGGACTTTGAGACGATAAAACAGGGGACGATCTTCAAAGACATTATCTGGCAACGGGCCACACGGCTGCTGGTATCGTGGCACTCTCGACCGCGCCGGTCAGCTTCTTCAATAAGCCTTCCTTCTTTGTCCCACCGACCAATGCATGGCTCAGCACGTCATTGAGATTCTCGACCGGGATTATCTGGATGTTGCCCACGTACTTCGCCTCAAGCACCACGTCCTTCATATTCTCCTTCGGTATGAGTACCGTCTTCAGCCCGGACTCCGCCGCTGCCTCGATTTTGGCGGTCACGCCCCCGACCGGCAGGACCTTCCCTCGTACACTGAGACTTCCAGTCATCGCGACCGTCTGATCGACCGGCACTTCTTCGAAAGCTGATATCACCGCGGTAGCGACGGATATCGAGGCACTGTCGCCTTCGACACCATCGTACACGCCGACGAATTGAATATGAACGTCGTGGTTGCTGATGTCCTCGCCTGTATGTTTTTTGATGAGAGCGGATACGTTCTGGACCGCTTCCTTTGCGATCTCTCCGAGTCTGCCCGTCGCTATGATTCTTCCACCATTCTTCGTCTGTGCTGGTGTCACCTCTGCCACTATTGGCAGGACGATACCAGAGAACTCCGACATGCTTGAATCTGCATTGAGGGCAGCTAGTCCGTTCACAACACCGACCGCTGAACCTTCGATGAGGAAGGTCTTGTACGCCTTTCTCACTTCGATATATCGGTCTGCGACCTGCTGCTCCAGACTCTTCGCTATCTTCTTTGCACCCAGGACATGTTGGGCTGTAACGACGGGCTTGCTCTCCTCTCTGGCAATGTCCCCGGCCACCCTAATGAGACCGCCAAGCTCTCTAAGCCTCAATGTAAGCTGTCCCCGTCTACCGGCCCGCCGCTGCGCCTCCTTGAGTATTTCGGCCACTGCGCCCATGTCGAAATGAGGGATCTTTTTGTCCTTCGAGACCTCCTGGGCGACGAATCTGACAAGCTTCTCCCTGTTCGATTGGCTGTCCTCCATGGTCGACTTCATGTAGACCTCGTAGCCGTAACCGCGGATCCTCGACCTCAGCGCTGGGTGCATCCCTTGCACTGCGTCGAGGTTGCCAGCGCAGACGAGCACGAAGTCACATGGAACCGCCTCGCTCTTGACCATCGCACCTGAGCTTCGTTCGCTCTGGCCAGTGATTGAGAACTCACCCTCCTGAAGAGCTGTCAGCAGGCTTTGCTGAGATTCTATCCTGAGCATATTGATCTCATCGACGAACAGGACTCCCTTTGACGCCTTGTGGATCGCACCGACCTCGAGCCTTTCATGAGCCGGGGTCTCCAGACCTCCGCTCTGGAACGGGTCGTGCTTGACGTCCCCGAGAAGGGCTCCTGCATGAGCACCGGTCGCATCAATGAACGGGGGCATCTCCGAATCATCATGCGATATGAGCAACTTGGGCACCATGATGTTCTCTTGCCTTGTGCCTGTGTACCTCATCGCGAAGAACAGTATGGCCGAGGCGACTATCCCAATCAATATTATGCTCGGGTCCTTCATTCCAGACTGTATGTATAGGGCGATCGTGAGTATGATGATCATGAAAACTATGCCGGTGATGAGCGATGTCTTCTGCTGCTTCCGTTGCATGGCCTCTCGCTTCTGGGCCGAGACTATCTCTTTTCCCTTGCCCGCAGGTACGATGCGGATCTTCGGCTCGTTGGTGTCCTCGGCATTGTGGTAAGCTATGACGTCCTGGAGCTCGCCTTTCGGCAAATACTCGGTCATTGAGCGGGCGAGCATGCTTTTTCCGGTTCCCGGATCTCCAATAAGCATTACATGGCGCTTCTGCTCGGCCGCCTTCTTGATCACTTCGACTGCTGAGTCCTGACCGATGACCTGGTCAGCAAGTTTCTCAGGTATTTTAACGTCCGCAGTGCTCCCGTACCCCTGGGTCTTCATCCATTCGTCCACATCAGGTAGGGTCATTTCGGACGGTGATTTCTCGTCCGCCATATGTCTAGTTCTCAGCTCGACTCATAATAGTACCACTAATTAAGGGTTTCCCCAAATTTCCGCACCAGTGATACTAGCCAGACCGAACACAACGGTAGAACAAGATCATAGAATTGTCGCAAGATTCGAGATCTTTCCGATAGATGAGGAACATTGCAGTTAAGTACCGAGCAATCCTTCGAGGGAAAGATGGCCGACGAGAAATATAGCCCGCTGGCGATCACCGCGCTACTGCTCGCGGTTATCATGTGGGCTTCTTCCTTCCCCCTCTTGAAACTCGCCCTCAATTACATGCCGCCTGTCACTCTGGCTGCTGTTCGTTACTCGATCGCGGGTTCAATCCTGGTCCTGCTCATCTTCGCGAAGTTTGGGATGGTCAAATCGCTGCAGGAATTGAGAGGTGACTGGAAGATACTGACCTTCCTTGGTCTTGTCGGCGTGGCCCTCCCGAACGCGACGCTCAATATCGGGCTACAGTTCACCGCTGCAAGTGTCTCCTCGATGATCCAGGCCTGCGGACCCGTATTCACCGTGGCGCTGGCAGTGATTTTCTTGAAGGAGCGCCTAGGAGGTGCGAAGATCGCAGGCACGATCTTGGCGATTTTCGGGACGTTGTTGCTTATCAGCCAGGGCGGTGTCGATCTTGACAACAGTACCTTCGTCGGGAACCTTTTCGTGCTCCTTTCTGCGATGTTCTACTCGATCTCCGGCGTGGTAACGAAGAAGGCGCTCGAGCGTCATCATCCTCTGACAATCACAGGCTGGAACATAGCTATCGGATCGCTGTTTCTCTGTCTCTTCAGCCCGATCGAGTTCGGCCAGACGGTAGCCTTCCCACCGGACATGATCGTGATCCTACTGATACTGGCAGTGTTCCCAGGCTGCTTGGCCTTCTTATTCTACAACTACGTTCTACAGAAGAAGGAGCTAAGCTCGATATCGTTCTTCGTATACCTTATCCCGGTGTTCTCGACGATCATCTCGATGGCTGTGCTGGGAGAGGTGATCACAGCGGAAACTGTATTATTCGCCTCCCTCGTTATAGCCGGTGTCGCCCTCGCTCAGTACGGGAGAGCGACACTCAGGAGAATCAGAGGAAGATGAGACCTGATGAGCTCGACCTGCCTAAGGGAGTTGTAGAGATACTGCGAAAGGAAGGAATCACGGAACTATATCCTCCCCAGATTACCGCCCTTCCCCTTGCACTCGCTGGCAAGAACCTTGTGCTTGCCATGCCAACTGCGAGCGGCAAGTCCCTCATCGCTTACATGGCCGCCTTGAGGCATGTCTTGGAAGGAGGAGGGAAGGTCTTATACATCGTCCCGCTGAGAGCGCTGGCTGCGGAGAAATTCGAGGATCTAAAGAGATTCGAGGAGCTTGGGGTCCGGGTGGACATCTCCGTCGGTGATTTCGACACCCCGGATCCCCATCTCGAGAGCTTTGACATAATTGTGGCGACATCGGAGAAGGCCGATTCCCTCCTGAGGCATCGGAGCAAGTGGCTAGAAAGCATCTCGCTCGTCGTGGCGGACGAGGTACATCTGATCCACGACCCAGAGCGTGGACCGACCCTTGAGATCACGATTACGAAATTCAGGAAATTCAATCCCGACATCCAGATCATAGCGCTGTCCGCAACGATCAAGAACTCGAAGGAGCTTGCCAGCTGGCTCGGAGCCGAGCATATATCGAGCGATTGGAGGCCAGTTCCGCTCAAAGAGGGAGTGTTCCTCGATGGGACAATACGATTCACTGACAACACCACAAGGAAGGTGGAGGACAGGAAGGATGCGATCTGGAGCCTGACAAGAGACTCGCTGCGGGAGGGGGGACAATGCCTTATCTTCGTCAACACCAGAAAGTCCACGGAATCGCTGGCAGTGAAATATGGCCCTTTGATGAAGGAGTTCGTGAAAGGGGGCACGGAGCTCGAAAAGGACGCTGAAAGGATATTGGAGGAGGATGTCGAGCCGACATCCATCGGGAAGAGACTGAGAGGCTGCATCATGCGAGGGATCGCATTCCACAACGCTGGATTGACAAATGGGCAAAGAAGACTTGTGGAGAACGCGTTCAAGAAAGGGGATATCAAATGCATTATCGCGACCCCCACCCTCGCCGCCGGAATAAACCTGCCAGCCAGACGAGTCATCGTACGCGACGTCTACAGATACGAGACGAACATAGGCCATGTGGCGATCCCGGTCCTCGAGGTAAAACAGATGTGCGGACGGGCAGGCAGGCCCAGATACGACAAGTTCGGAGAAGCGGTCCTAGTAGCGAAGAGCGAGGAAGAGAGACAGTTCCTGATGGAAAACTACCTTCTGAACGAGACCGAGGAGATATTCTCGAAGCTGGGGAGCGAACCGGTCCTGAGGTCACATGTTCTCGCCACAATCGCGACCGGAATCGCGAACTCAAGAGAATCGTTGATGGACTTTTTCGATTCAACGTTCTTCGCCCACCAGACAAGCACGGTGGGGCTGGAGGGGGCAACGGACAGCGTTCTCGATTTTCTCGAGAAGGAGGGGATGGTCCGATCCGACCATGGGCTGAAGGCCACATTCTTCGGAAAGAGGGTCTCGGACCTCTACATCGATCCGCTGTCCGCGATCCGACTCAAGGAGGCGCTAATGGCGTACAAATTAGATTCCTCCAACTTTGGAATTCTCCATGCCGTCTGCTCCACTCCGGACATGTTGAACATGTATCTGCGTCGTGGTGAGTACGAAGTAATGGAGGAGGTTCTCATGCTGAGAGGCGGGGAGCTCCTCCTGCCGCCCCCTGAAGACCTGACTGAGTATGAATTCTTCCTCTCCGAACTGAAGACAGCGTCCGCGCTCGAGGAATGGATCGGGGAGTTCGAGGAGGACGACGTATTGAAACGGTACAACATGGGACCGGGGGACCTGAAGAACAAGGTCGAGGTTGGGGAGTGGCTCATCTATTCGATGAGGGAGCTGTCCAAGATATTCAACAAGGACGCATATCCTGAATTGACGGACCTTATGACCAGGGTGAGATACGGCGTCAAGAGAGAGCTTCTCGATCTCGTCAGAATAAAGGGCGTGGGAAGGGTCCGCGCAAGGATTCTTTTTGACCGTGGCTTAAAGTCATTGGACGATGTCAGATTGGCGGATATCACCGACTTGGCAAGGCTCCCGAAGATAGGAGAAGCCCTGGCAAGGAGCATAAAACGGCAAGTAGGGGATGCGCCAGGACGAGGCGACAAGATGGACATAGAATCACTGACGACGAACGTTACTGAGAATGGTCAGCGCCGCCTGACCGATTTCTAGAAATCTGTGATTGCCCGGGTCACAAAGAAGTGGTTGTCCTTCTTGAAGAAAGAGAAGTAACAAGTTGAATGGTCGGTCTCCCTCATCTTGACGCACCGGATCCGACGGTGGACTTCGCTCTCGTTGTCCTCCACCATCCTGAGATGGATGATGCCATCTGCCAGGAAGTCGGCGTCGTGCGATCCGTAGTGGGTGTAGGGTCCGACCGGCATCTCGGAGATTATCACGGTCGTGATATCTAAGGATCTGAGCCATTCGAAAAGACGGAACATATCCTCTCTAGGCTTGTTGAAGTTCGAGATCAACTCGAGGGCACCGAGAGAATCGATTACCAGCAGCTCATAGTTCATGCGCCTCTTGGTCTCTGAGACCGCGAATCTGAACGTGTCGAGCCATCCCGGTCCCTCTGCGTTCTTTCTCATCTCCCCTACGTCGAGGAGTTCCACCCTTCCGAGGGAGTCGCCCCTGAAGCCCATGCTGTCCATCTGGCGCAGAAGGCTTCGTTTGCTCTGCTCAAGTGAGATGTAGAGCCCGTTGATGCCGTCCTTTTTCGCGTTCATGAAAAGGACGTAGTATGCGAGAGAGGACTTCATCGTGCCTGCCTCCCCTGCCAGCAGGACGATCTGGCCCTGAGGTATCCCGCCGCCGAGGTTCTCGTCAAACCCCTGCACGTAGGTCTTGAACTTGGTCCTGACATCCCCTGAGCTCATCGATGAGTCCCCACCTGAATATGGTCAAGTCGAATAAATATCATTTGCCCCATGGCTATCACTCATGAGGGACAACGACCTTCTTCACGGATTCGAAATCCGCATGGACCGGCCTGATCCTCCCGAAGGACTTTAGTACGATATCTGGGTCCTTGAGGACGTTCCCGGTGCAGATGCACACGACCCTCTCGTCCTTCCCGATCTCGCCCGTCTGCACGAGCTTTATCATCCCAGCGACAGACGCCGCGCTAGCTGGCTCCACACCTATCCCTTCCGATCTGCCGAGGATCTTCTGAGCATCGAGTATCTCTCCGTCCGACACCGCCACAGCGCTTCCATTCGTATCATAGATCGCTTTCAATGCCTTCTTGCCGCTTACTGGATTCCCGATCCTGATCGCGGTAGCGACGGTCTCTGGCTTCTCGACCGGAGTGAAATCGCTCTTGCCCGCGTTAAATGCCTCGACGATCGGCATCGAACCGATCGCCTGGACACCTACGAGCTTAGGGATCCTCTCGATCCATCCGATCCTATTCAACTCGGCCAATCCTTTGTACACAGACCATATGTTGCCCGCGTTCCCGACGGGCAATACTATTCTGTCCG
Source organism: Thermoplasmata archaeon (assembly GCA_041478695.1). Taxonomy (GTDB): domain Archaea; phylum Thermoplasmatota; class Thermoplasmata; order Methanomassiliicoccales; family JACIVX01; genus JAJRAG01. The sequence goes on from JBGOWR010000018.1 coordinate 7,532, forward strand.
GGACCTGGAAATCGAGCTGGTCGACTATCTCGAAAGCCACCGTCTTCTGGCCCTCCGGTCTGAAAGGATTGATCGAATTCAACAAGTAGAGGTATCTCTTAGCGGCCAGTTCCCTCACTATCCGGAGCGCGTCATCGAAGTTGCCATCGATCGCGATGACCTTCGCACCGAAGAACACAGCCTGGGCGAGCTTGCCCGCAGCTACGTTCCCGGCAGGGAGCACCACCACACAATCAAGTCCAGCCTTGGCCGCATACGCGGCAAGGGACGCAGACGTGTTTCCGGTGGACGCGCAGCCTACGACCTTCGCCCCGATTTCCAAAGCCCTCGTCACACCGACGGTCATCCCTCGATCCTTGAATGAACCAGTGGGATTCGCACCTTCGTATTTCACCCAGATCCTATTCAGACCAACTACGCTCGCCAAAGAACGACAATCGTACAGGGGCGTCCCGCCCTCCTTGATCGAAATGGCGTTCTTCTCGGCGACCGGAAGGAATGGAGCGTATCTCCAGACGCCAATGGGCCTCTTCCTCAAATCGTAAGGTGTCAGATCATTCAATTCTGTCAAGTTCATTTCCAGGTCCAATAGACCTCCGCATTCGGGGCAACTGTCCAGATAGGGATCTAAGACCACCCGACCGCATTCCCAACACCTTACATCGTAGGTCATCTAGATCATCCTCCGACACCCCTCACCTGGCTCTGTCACCCACGAAACACAATCTATGCTGTTATCCTCGTAGAGTTCGCGCAGCGCTTTCGCGATCTCAATTCCATCAATGATTCGCTTGTCGAAGACCGCAGCGATGCAGGGTCCCGAGCCTGCAAGGAAGGATCCCGTGGCGCCACGTTCTATCGCAAGTGCCTTGGCCCTCTCCATATGGGGGATCAAATGCGCCCTCGCGGGCTCTATCACCACGTCCTTCATGCTACGCCCCACAAGGTCGACGTCCCCGTTGCACATGCCGAGGACCAACCCGGAGGCGTGGCTTACCTCAAAGACCATCTTGTCAAGACCTATGCTCGTAGGAAGCACCTTTCTTGCTTCCCTGGTGGGAACCATGATATCCGGCATCGCTATTACGATGCCCAGGTTTCCAGGGGGTTCGACCCTGATTATCTCGAACGGGTCATATGAGCTCACCACAGTGAATCCACCCATGAGCGCTGGGCCGACGTTGTCCGCATGAAAGCTGCCAGAGATCATTTCCTCCGCCTTCGCGGCACAGAAAACGAGCTGTTTCATTGTTAGCGGATTGTCCAAGAGAAGGTTCGTAGCGTACGCTCCACCTGCCGCCGAGGCGCCAGACGACCCTATCCCGCTGCACGGTCTGACGCCTTTCGTTATCTTCATCGCGACTCCGAAATCCGCCCCTCCAAGCTCGAGCACTTGCGCGGAAGAAACACCTGCGGAATTGCGCCTGAAATCGAAGGGGATCCTCTCGGATCTAAACCCATCTATCGCTTCGATGACGACGCCTGGAGAAGGAGTCTTCCTAATATGTATTGTATCGAACGGCTGCTTGAGAGCAAGGCCGAAAACGTCGAAACCCGGACCGAGATTGGAAAGACTGGAGGGGGCCCTCACAACCGCTCGATCCATAGACATCCGTTCACCTTTTTCCCAGCAACGGCTGACTCTTTCGCTCAGTCCAGTGTCAGTCGTGTCCTCGAAGATAAAGCTTTCGAGAACCATGCCATTCGAACGAGGTATTGTCAAGATAGAAACCTTCGTTCCGAGAGGATTCCGCAGGTCAATCGGCAGAACTCGCAAGATTCTGCAGGATGGACATACGGACATTTGGTTGGACCTATCCTCGTCGGTCCAGATGACCTCTTTAGATCCATGTCCTGGTTTGAGGATGGGTTTAATAAGATAATCGAAGCTAACAGGGAAATCAAATGGTCGCATTCTTGAACATACCAGTCATCATCCTGATCGCGGTTTTCATTTTTATTGCAGTAAGAAACG
>JBGOWR010000007.1:0-13901 GCA_041478695.1 Thermoplasmata archaeon
ATAGTCAAGAGTTCTACAGGTCCTGACTTCATCGTAGGCACTTCAGAATATGTGCCCTCTCAGGACCTCGTTGTCGGTGCAAGAGTTGCATTGAACAAGCAGACATTGGCCGTGATGGGCGTTCTTCCTCCCTCACTCGATCCAATCGTCATCGGTGCGGAGATCATCGTCAAACCTGGTGTCACATATGAGGAGATCGGTGGACTAGACGACCAGATAAGAGACGTCAGGGAGGCAGTTGAAGATCCGTTGCTCAGACCCGAGCTCTACAAGAAGGTCGGGATCGAGCCTCCGAAGGGAGTACTCTTGGTGGGACCTCCTGGCACAGGTAAGACTCTTCTGGCGAAGGCTGTCGCCCACCAGACCAGTGCGACTTTCATAAGATTCGTAGGGTCCGAGCTCGTGCAGAAATACATTGGAGAGGGAGCAAGGCTCGTGCGAGAGCTTTTCGAGATGGCCAGGGAAAAGGCTCCAAGCATCGTTTTCATTGACGAGCTAGACTCCATAGGAGCGAAGAGGCTTGAGGTCGCCACATCGGGAGACAGGGAGGTCCAGAGGACGCTGATGCAGCTCTTATCCGAACTGGACGGTTTCAACCCGATAGGTGACGTGAAGATCATGGCGGCGACGAACAGACCGGACATTCTCGATGAGGCCCTTCTCAGACCTGGCCGTTTCGATAGGATCATCACGATCCCACTGCCGAACTACGATGCGAGGCGAGAGATATTCAAGATACACGCGAGGAAGATGAACGTCGACTCCACGGTCAATCTACTGGAGCTAGCGATGAAGTGCGAGGAAGCCACCGGGGCGGACATCAAGGCGATATGCACCGAGGCTGGTATGTTCGCGATAAGGGACAACAGAGATACGGTAGGCATGCTCGATTTCGAGCGGGCGATAGCGAAAGTATTGGATACGGAAGAGGCTAAATTGATCGAATCAGGCGTCATGTTCGCGTGATTCCTCATAAGATATGTCCTCGAGGTCCATTTCGATCACCAACGGTCCGATGTAGTCGCACTTCTTGCAGTGGTACTTGTAACCAGTAAGGAGGCCGGCCTCATAGTATAGGTCGGCGGACCCACATTCTGGACAGACCAATATCTTCTTTTTCACGCCCGTTCAATAGCGATCGCGACGTATAATACCTCTACCGTTATCTATCAAAATAATCAATTCCCGAACTCAGGGAGCACCTGTTATATATCGAAATCAGAATCAGAACATCTAATGCAGGCGCTTGAAGCTTCGAGGATAATTACGGATGAATATTCAGCGAAGATATTACTTGCGACCCTCGAGAATCCCAAGACCGCGGTCGAATTGAATCGGGAGATGAACATCCCGATAGCTGCCTGCTACCGACGCATTAGAACGTTGGAGGAGCGAGGACTGCTCAAGTGCGTCGAAGTGCGATCGACGTTCGAAGGCAAGCACATAGCTGCCTACGAATCGATGCTGAAAAGGGCGTCCGTATTCCTCGAGAACGGAACGATCAAGACAAGGTTCGAGATGGTTTCAGGGGAGAGCGAGGATTTTTTCATGGACTGGCACGGATGGAGAAAAGAATGATCAGTCGGTGCTGAGATCCTCTCCGCCCTCGAAAACCTGCTGGATCGTATTGTAGATGTCTTCCATGCCAAAGGGAGTCTTTGAGGATACCGGCGTCAATTCCCTGTACATGCCGATATTCTCCATCGCCTTGAAGAACTCTATGCTGAGAACGGTCTGTGACGTGCCTTGTTCCTGACCCAGCGCATCGTACAGAGTGTAGGGATCTCTGGACCAGCTCAGAATGGTCTCCACATCCTCATCATCGATCGTGTCGGATTTCGATAGGACATTGAGTATCGGTACGAGAAATCTGAAGTGGGTGATCGCGCACAGCATCATGCTCGAAACGAACCCGGACGGGGTCTTTGAGAGCAGTGGGTCGGAGAGAAAGACGAAGAACGAGTCGCTCTTTCCCAAAGCCTCCACCACGATGGAGCTCGACTGCCTGAAGGCGAAGAGTTCCATCTGGCCGGGCGTGTCGATGAGAAGGTAGTCCGATCTGAACGTGTCGACGACCGAGACTATCTCCCTGGTCTTCAGAGCTATCATGTCAGAGCACACTATCTGCGCTCCGTTCGGTCCCAGACCGTACTCGTTCATCACATCATCAAGACGGACCCAGTCCCTGATGTCGATGTCCGGAGCATAAGGCACCATCTCTGCTCCAGGATCCAGATTGAGCGTCACGTCGTTGAACCCGTGCATCTCCATCCACTGTCGGAATGCATTGACAAGAGAACTCTTCCCGCTTCCCGCGGTTCCGATGAAGTAGATGTTTCTCAAAGACGGCACCCCAAGGGAGAGCGGGCCCGGAGGGATGTTCGGATTCTATGGAGAATCTTTCGAACCCTCGACCCATCGGTTAAGAGCCGATTGCTCTACCTAGCTGAGCTACGGGCCCTGAGCGGGGCATATAAGGTTATCATAAATAAACATATCGAAGATGTTTTGAGCATCAATCTCATCCATCTGGCAGACGTTGGCGCGGATAGACCGACAGAGACTGTGTTGTAGTGAAGGCGGATCCGGGAAAAGCATTTATATCGTCCCATTCAATCGGAATATTATGGCCGATCTCCAGGTCCGGGATGTCATGACCACGGCGGTCGTCACTGTGGATGCCTCTTCCACTCTTTACGACGCGACCGTAGCTTTTGCAGTGAACGGTATATCGGGAGCACCAGTGATCGATGAGAATGGGAAGCTGGTGGGAGTCCTGAGCGAGACCGACATCCTGACATTCGTGAAAACCTTGCAGGAAGAGATCCACCGAAAAGAACCTGATACTTCTTTCCTCAGCGTTCCTTTGGAAGAAATCCTCAAGGACGAGAAGCTCGCAGGAGTCTACAGAGATATTTCGGGCAAGAATGTAAGAGAGATCATGTCTGAGGATGTGCTGACGGTCTCGCCCAATACGAGCGTCATGGAGGCGATCGACCTGATGATCAAGAGGGACGTGAACAGGGTCCCTGTCGTCGATCACGATAAGATCGTGGGGATTGTCACCAAAGGCGACATTATCTGGTCCCTCTACAAGGACAAGTTCTCGAAAACCTGAAGGCCGCATGATATTTACTGGAGGATTTTCGATCGCCTCATCGTTAGGTTTTTGTTTCGCGACCGCATTCACTCCTTGGGATGCGCTCATGTCCAGAAAGAGTCGGGAAGTCCATATCCTTGCAAGCGGCAGCGACGGCAACTGCGCCGTGATACGGGATGATGACACCTGCCTTATGATCGATGCGGGACTGAGCGGGAACCAGATCGAGAGAGGGCTGAACGAAGTGGGGATCGAGCCCTACGAGCTGGCCGCTATTCTAATCACGCACGAGCACCGGGATCATGTCATGGGCGCTGGTGTGCTTTCGAGGAGGTATCAGGTGCCCGTCGGTGGCAATAGGATGACGCTTTCATTTTCTGGCATCGATCGGTTGGAATCTCCGATCGTATTTGAGACGTCACGCGCCTTTCGCGTCGGGACGATTGATGTCCTGCCTCTGCCAATCTCCCACGATGCTGCGGAACCGAATGCGTTCCTGGTCAGCTATGGTGGAAAGAGATGCTTGATAGCAACGGACCTTGGGGTCGTGACCGATCCGATTCAGGCGGCATTGATGGGATGCGACCTCGTCGTTCTCGAGGCGAACCATGATCTGAAGATGCTCCTCACCGGTCCCTATCCCCATTTCCTAAAGGAAGCGATAAGAGGAAGGAAAGGGCATTTGTCAAATGCAGATTGCGCGAGGGCGCTGAAATCATCCCACAAAGATGGAAGAAAGATATTCCTTGCTCATCTGAGCAGAAAGAACAACCGACCAGACCTGGCTTGCGAGACAGTGGCGGACGAGATCGGCTGCCACAGGAACGAGGTTGACTGTCTACTTGGGACGGGAGACACTAGAAGCATCTCATTATGCTAGAAAGGTCTGGACGGGATCAACTGCACAGCCTTTCCCTTGTTTATCAACGTCGCCGCTATTGACATAGGGAGCGTGACTATGTCCTCTCTCGAGAGCTTATAGTTCTTATCTGGTCCAGCAAAGGAGGGGATGTCCTCAAGAATTCTCAGCATCAAGTACTCTTCGGCCGATTTCTGGACCTGCTTTCCGACTTCTTGGGGCTTTGCCGTTCCCTTTACGGTCTCCTCGATTTCCTCGATCTCTTCTGGAAAACCTGCATCCTTAGGCGATTTTATCATGTCCCCACTAGGTTCGCTCTTCACCTCTGGCCTTCGAATCATCGAAATTGTGGTATCCTTTAAAGGCGATTCGATGGACCTCTCAGGCTCTGGCTCCGACGGAAGCACAGCTTTTCCGACGGTCATACGTTCCATCTCGAGCACAGACCCACGCTGCTCCTTGACCGAGGCGAATACTTTCTCGAAGAGCACTTTCTCCTCCTCGGTCAACCTGTCGATCTCGACCTTCGTTCCCCCAGCAGCCCTCAGAGCGGTGAGCATTATCTTCTCAGCCCTGAAGTCGAAGATCTGAAGCGCTTTCTCTGAGATTTTCTTCATCTGATTGTCAAGGAGGCCCGCCTTGGTCGAGAACTTGTCGGCGACCATCACCTTCTCGCTCTCTTTCCAGAGTCGGATGAGCATATCCCTAAGAGCGGGGTAGAAATCCTTCCGTATCTCCGTAACGTTCTTGGTTTTCTGCTCCTTTCGATAAATCTCGGTGACTTCCTCATAGGTCAGAGGTTCGAGAAGAGGAGGCATCATGAACAAATCCGGTTGAGAGTATTTGAGTGTTCCCAACATCCCGATTCTTGTACATCTGACAGAGTGATGACCTGGGGGAATTGCTGACCGAGCACAAAAGATTTGTAAGCAGGAATCACTTGGCCATCAGTGGCCGTCTCAGACGTCTTGAGAGAGATAACAGGTCGAGTGGAGATCGACGTCATCGTCTCCGCGAATGCTAAGACTTCAGCTGTTGTTGGACTCGATGCCTGGCGCAAGCGTCTCATGATTAGCGTCAAAACTCCTCCAGAAAAGGGCAGGGCCAACAAAGAAGTGTGCGAGGTTCTTTCTGACTTCTTTCGGGCAGACGTGAAGATACTCAAAGGACAGAGAAGTCGGCTGAAAACGGTTCTTGTAGGGGTCGATATAGCTAGCGTTGTCTCAAGACTGGAGGGTTTCGTTTGAAGAATTCATCCGACACACTGGAAGAGCTCACGTCGATACTGGACGAGTTGAGGGACCGCCCAGAGGACGCGGTCATTCTCGTCGAGGGACAGAAGGACAGGGGCGCTCTGATCGCATTGGGCATCGGTGGAGAGGTCTGGCATGTTCAAGGAGGAGGATCGATGTTCAGCATCGCCGAGAACTTGGCCAGGCAGAAGAAGAAGGCAATCATACTGACCGATTGGGACAGAAAGGGCGGTCAGCTCTGCCACTTGATCCGCGAATCCCTCAAAGCGAACGGAGTGTCATATGATGATATCTTGAGAATGAGACTGGTGAACATATCGAAGAAGGATATCAAAGATATCGAGAGCCTGCCTTGTCTATACTCACGCCTCGTTGCCGAGGTCCAGAGGGACCGTGCCAATCTGTGACTGTGGAAAAGGTATTAAGGGTTCGATTTTCTAGCAAGTTGTGATCACCATGGGGATCGACAAGACCATGCTTGCAGAAATCGGAAAATCAAGCATCGAGGAGCTTTTTTCAGATGTTCCGTTGGATGTGCGTGTTGACCGACTGGATCTTCCCAAGGGGATGTCGGAGATGGAGGTCATCCAAGAAATCAGGTCAATGTTGAAAACGAACGTCAACGCCGATGAATGCCCTTGTTTCTGCGGCGGAGGAGTATACCATCACTTCATTCCTTCCGCTGTGAAGGCCATCATATCAAGGTCAGAGTTCTACACGTCGTACACGCCCTACCAGGCCGAAATAAGCCAGGGGTTGCTCCAGGCGCTGTTCGAGTATCAGAGCTTCATGGCCGAGCTGACTGGACTTGATGCTGTGAATTCCTCGAATTATGACAGCGCGACAGCTCTCGGCGAGGCAGCGACGATGTGCTATCGCCTGAACGGTAAGAAGAAGTTCTTGATCCCTGAAGCGATGAGCTGGGAGAAGAAGAGCGTGCTGAGGAATTTTGCATGGGGGCCTGGAATCGAAGTCGTGGAATACGCTTTCGACATGAACACCGGAGAGTTGGATCTGGAGGATCTGCGATCGAAGATCGACGCGAATGTGGGTGGTGTCTACATCGAGGTCCCGAACTTCTTTGGAATAATCGATTCCCACGCCCCAGCCATCAAGGAGGAACTGAAGGACGGGGCATTGGTCGTCGGCGTCAACCCAATTTCTCTGGGCGCATTGAAACCTCCGGGGGACTATGGGGCGGACATAGTGATAGGAGAGGGACAAATGCTGGGCTCTCCGATGAACTTCGGTGGCCCCCTCCTCGGGATATTCGCCACCTGCCAGGAACATGTCAGGAAGATGCCTGGAAGGGTCATCGGACTAACAAGGGACATAGAGGGCAACAGAGCATTCTGCATGACCCTCCAGACGAGAGAGCAACACATTCGGAGGAGCAAGGCGACGTCGAACATCTGCACGAATGAGGCTCTCATGGCAGTCGCCGCAGCGACGTACCTCGCTATACTTGGGCGCGACGGGTTGAAATCTCTTGCGGAGATGAATATCGTCAGAGCCAGGAGGCTTATGAATAAGATAGGCGATCTGGACGGTTATGTGTCCCCCGTGTTCAAAGCCCATCACTTCAATGAGTTCGTCATCAAGCCGGTCGTAAGACCTGAGAAGCTGAACAAGATGCTGCTTAGGAAAGGAATAATCGGTGGCCTTCCGCTCGACGCTCATGTGGAGCATCTGAGCGGACACATGCTCATGACCACGACGGAAGTGCACACGGATGCGGACTACGAGAAGCTGCTTAACGCCCTTGCGGAGATGAGCTGATGTATCACCAGTCTAGATATGAACGGAAATTGATTTTCGAGAAGGACGGTGAGACGGACTTCTCTTTGCCCGTTCTAGAGGAAGTTTCAGACATCGCTCCGGAAGGCATGCTCAGGGATGGTCTGAACATCCCTTCGCTTCCCGAGAGGGAGGTGGTCAAGCACTATACCCAGCTTTCAGGGATGAACTTTGGTGTCGACAACGGTTTCTATCCGCTAGGTTCGTGCACGATGAAATACAACCCGAAATACGCGGACGTGGTGTCCTCACTTCCAACGGTCGCCGACATTCACCCCTATCAAGATGAGGACTCGGTGCAGGGAGCTCTCCGACTGATGTACAATCTGGAGAGAGCGCTCTGCGAGATTGGAGGAGTAGATGCCGTGACCCTGCAACCGGCCGCTGGTGCGCACGGCGAGTTCACAGGCATGCTCCTAGCTAAGGCCTACTTTGCGCATAAAGGGGAAGAGAGAACGGAGGTCGTGCTACCAGACACCGCTCACGGCACCAACCCCGCAAGTGCAGCGATGGCAGGATTCAATGTAACGGAAGTACCATCCTCGAAGACCGGGTGCGTGGATCTGGAAGCGCTCTCGAACGCCGTCACGGATAAGACGGCTGCCTTCATGATAACGAACCCGAACACCCTTGGAATATTCGAGGAGGACGTCAAGAGGATCGCGGAGATAGTGCATAGGGCAGGGTCTTTACTCTACTATGATGGGGCGAACCTGAACGCTGTCATGGGCTGGACGAACCCAGGCAAGATGGATTTCGACATCATGCATTTCAATCTTCACAAGACCTTCGCGACGCCTCACGGAGGTGGTGGACCTGGTGCTGGACCCGTCGGAGTGAGGGACCAGTTGGAACCTTTCCTCCCTGTCCCGAGGATAGTGATGGAGGAAGGGAAGTACAGACTGGATTATGATCGCCCAAAGAGCATCGGCAAGGTCAGGCCATTCTTCGGTAATTTTGCGGTACTGGTCAGAGCATATGCGTACATATTGAGAATGGGCGGGGACGGGCTCAAGGAGGCGTCAGAGAGAGCTGTGCTGAACTCCAATTACATGAAGGACAAGCTGAAGGAGAAGTTCGACCTACCGTTCAAGGATCTGAGGAAACATGAGTTCGTCATCAGCGCTAAGAGGTTGAAGGATGAGAAGGGAGTTCGAGCGCTGGACGTCGCCAAGAGACTACTGGACTACGGTTTTCACGCGCCGACGATCTACTTCCCTTCACTCGTCGAGGAAGCGCTCATGATAGAACCCACCGAGACGGAAACCAAGGAGACTATCGACTCGTTCATTGATACGTTAAACAAGATCGCGGATGAGAATCCTATGCTCGTTCGCTCAGCACCTCACAACACATCGGCTCGGAGGATCGATGAGGTATACGCCGCGAAAGAGGCTATCCTCAGCTGGAGAGCCTTCAGAAAGAAGGAGAGGATGTCTGGTCAGACAAATGAAAAGGAGAGAGGAGACTGCACCCTTTGCCGCTCCATCGTCGGAGATATCGACCTGCTCAAGAAGCGAATAGGGAGATCAGTCGACTGAGTACTTCTTCAGGACATCCTTCTTTATTTCCACTCCAAGACCAGGGTCCTGAGGTATCTTGATCATGCCTTTGTTGTCCACGTCCAGCGGACTCTTCAGCAAGCTGTAATACAGCGGATAGTCTGCCATATCGAGTTCCAGCCACTCGCAATTTGGTGTGGACGCAATAAGCTGAAGCGTAGCAGCCAGACCGACCCCGGTGGTGTAATTGTGCGGGCTGCAGGCGATATTGAAAGCCTCTGCGAGCGCGCAGATCTTCTTCGTTTCAGTGATGCCTCCACATCTCATGATGTCCGGCATGGCAAAGTCAACGCCGTTCTTGAGGAACAGCTCCTTGAACCCCCATTTCGTGTACTCGTTCTCTCCGGTCGCAATCGGTATGTCGAGCTTGCTCTTGAGATAAGCGTAGCCATCCACGTCGTATGGTGATAACGGCTCCTCATACCAGTAGACATTGTGCTTCTCGAGCATCCTTCCGATTTTCAACGCTTCGACACGCTCGTATCCGCAATTCATGTCGACCATGAGACCGACGTCTTCCCCGATCGCTTCTTTGATGGCAATGACCCTTTTCTCATCCTCCACCAGACCGTTCCCGAGGTGCGTCTTGACCATAGGGAATCCCTTGGCAACGTGCTTCTTTGCGGTCTTAGCCATATTTGCAGGAGTGTCCCAAAAAAGGTCGCTCGCATACGCCTGGATCCGCATGTTTCCTCTGGCATCGCCTCCCATGAGCTTGTATGTCGGAACTCCGAAGTACTTCCCAGCAATGTCCCACAGCGCCATGTCGACGCCGCTTGCGGCCGCGATCCCCTGCCCCTTCTGGTCCCAATAGACCGTGGTCATCAGCATCTTGCGCCATAGCCTTTCGATGTCGAGAGGGTCCTGACCGATGAGCCAGGGTTTGAACTTCCTATCGATGATCGTCTTCACGATGTAGTACTCTGGCCCATATCCTTCGCCTATGCCCTGGATTCCCTTGTCGGTGTCGATAACGACTAACGACGCCCCTCTGAACGAAATCGTCCTTCCCCGAGAACACCCGTTCGGTTCTGGAAGCTTATGCCCTAGAGTAACCACTTTGACATCCGTGATCTTCATGCCACATCCTCCGGTTGGAGTAATAACAAAGTAGGAAATAATCTTTTTCTAAACGGGTGAGAAGCGTGGATTCAAGTGCAAATAAAGACTGGCTAGATCACGAATACCAGAACTATGTCTTCTGCATTCCTATCGTTGCGAAGATCTGGAGAAGACCAGACAAGGTCGGATGAAGCGATTATTACCAGCTGGAGAGCTTTTTAACCGCCAACTCCATTATTGCCTTCGTGACCGCCGAGATCGGCCTGACTGGGAGAGATAGGATTTCCTCTGACATCCAGTCGGATGCCGCCCCGTCGAAAGGGAGGTTCTACGCTTTCGAAGGTATCGATGGAGCCGGAAAGAGCACAGTGGCCAAGAGAGTCTTCGACATACTTTCCAAGACATCTGGTAGACAGGTGATCCTGACTTCGGAGCCCTCGGATTCTTGGCTTGGCGACTGCGTCAGGCGATCTCATGAAGAGGATGTCAGCGCCTTCACGGAGGCGCTGCTATTCGTCGCTGACAGAGCAAACCACACGGAGAGAATCCGCAGATGGATCGAGAGCGGAATGATCGTTCTCTCCGATCGGTACTATGCCTCGACCCTGGCATACCAAGGGGCCATGCTTAAGTCGATTCTCGGAGAGAATGCAGTGAAGTGGCTCTGGGCCGTGAACGAACCTGCCATCATACGCCCGGACCTTACTTTTCTCCTGACGATATCACCAGAGACGGGGATGAAAAGGATCACCGGAAGGAACGAGAGAACGAAATTCGAGAGGCTCGAGTTCCTCCGCGAGGTCGACAAAATCTACAGACGCCTTGCCGAAGAGGATGGCACGATTGTTGTGGTCGATGCGTCTGGACAGATCGACGAAGTGGTTGAGACGGTCCTAGAAGCAATAGGGGGCAACATTTAATAATCGATTTATGGATGGAACCGTCATGCATCCTTCAGAAAGCATCAGATGCACGAAAAGCACGATACTGTCTGGAAAACGAGTCGTTTTGGGAATCACAGGAAGCATCGCTGCGGTCGAGTCCCTAGAACTCGCCAGGGAGCTGATCCGTCATGGAGCAGAGATCCAGGCGGTCATGACCCCGGATGCGTTGAAGATAATCACAGTCCATACGATGGAGTTCGCGACTGGCAATCCAGTGATATTGGACATCGACGGGAGGGTCCAACACGTTTCCCTCCTCGGGGACTACCCGGACAAAGCGGATATGCTGCTCATCGCGCCATGCACTGCCAACACGATATCGAAGATCGCCGCTGGGATCGACGATACTCCCGTCACCACGATGGCTACCACCGCGATCGGTTCCAAAGTGCCGATAATGATCGCACCAGCCATGCACTCTTCAATGTACATCCATCCAGTCATCCAGAAGAACGTGATGGCGCTGAAGGAGCTTGGTGTAGAATTCGCGGGTCCGCACATGGAGGGGAAGAGGGCCCGATTGGCCTCGATAGATGAGATAGTAAGCAATGTCGTCCGGAAGCTAGGTAAGGGAGACTATCGCGGGAAAAGCATATTGATAATCGGCGGTTCTTCCGAGGAGCCTATAGATGACATGAGGATCATAACGAACAAGGGTACTGGTGAGACGGCGGTCCAGTTGGCTCTCGCTTCCTTGGAGAGGGGGGCAGAGGTGGAACTCTGGATGGGACGGGCTTCCGTCCCGCTGCCACCGTTCATCCCGACGAGGCGCTTCAATACCGTCGGAGATCTGCTCAAGATGACCAGCGAGGCCGACCACGATTTCGTGATCGTCCCTGCAGCATTGTCGGACTATGCGCCGAAGAAGTCGGGTGGAAAGATACCATCTGGAAATGAGGAGACTGTCCTCCATCTTACGAGATGCCCAAAGATCATTGAGTCCTTGAGGTTGAAGAAATGTGTGCTTGTCGGATTCAAGGCGGAATCTGGTGTCGGGGAGAAAGAGCTCGAGAGGAGAGCGAGGTCCCGATTGAAGGCTATAGGACTGGACATGGTCGTCGCGAACGATCTCATCAATGTCACGCAGCACGAGACGAAGGTCGTCATGGTCTCGAAGAGTGGTAAGAGTACCGCGTCCGGGACGAAGAGGCAGGTGGCTGACGCCGTTCTTGACGAGTTGGCGAGGGTCACGAAATGAGGGCGATCGCTTTCTGCCCTGGTCACATCACGGGCTTCTTTCAGATATGCGAACACGAGGAGCCGCTGCGCTCGGGTTCGAGGGGGGCGGGTATATGCATAAACTTGGGAGCAACGAGCACTGTGGTCTCGAACAAGGGGGGGACCGGGGACATCGAGGTGTACATAAATGGAAAGAAAAGCGATGCCCCCGTCACAAAGCAGGCTCTTGCCCAGATGACATTCGGGAGGGATATTGACCTGAGCGTTGAAACGGTACTTGATCTTCCAATGGGCCAAGGCTTTGGCATGAGCGCGGCCGGGGCGCTGTCGGCGGCGCTAGCTACGACGGAGATTCTTGAGGAACCTTTCCAAACCGCGCTAGAGGCGGCGCACGAGGCCGAGGTTCTGCATCGGACAGGTCTGGGAGACGTGGCTGCTCTCTCCAAAGGAGGTATTACATTCCGGAGGATCGAGGGCGTTCCGCCCTATGGACGCGTCGAAAGGATGAAGGGAGACATTGAGCTAGTGCTCGCGACGGTCGGTCCTCCGATATCCACCCCGACCATTCTCTTGAACCCAGATCTTAGGGAGAGGATAAATCTCATCGGAAAGGAATGCGTTGCTGGCCTAGGGATGAGCCCGACGCTGGCAAATTTCTTCAGATTGTCTAAGGAGTTCGCAATGCGAACTGGCCTCGCAACTCGCCGGGTCGAAGAGGTGCTGACGGAAATTGAGTATCTCGGTCCGTCGAGCATGGTGATGCTCGGGAACTCGGTCTTCGCCTCTGGAGATACTGATGAGCTGGAAAGGGTCCTCGCGAGATACGGGTCGACCTACAGAGTTCGCGTCGATGGTGAGGGCCCGAGAGTCGTAGAAACCAGAAGTTGAGACTCCGAGCGGTCTCTCACTCGTAAAGAGTGAAGATCTTGTCATCTTCTCCGACGTCGAACAGACCCAACCTAGCGCCGCAGTCGAGCCACCCGTGTGCGTAGTTGATGCTTGCGAAAGCATCGACGAAATCGCCTTTCTGTTTGAAATGCTCGGCGTCCTTGAAATACGAGACCGCCATATGAAGGAAATCATCCGCCATTCGTTTCCCGAACGATCTCGGAGGACAGGAGATTCTCAGCTTCGCGAGCGCTTTTCTTGTGATCTCCAGGTACTTGTCCAGTCTCTCTTCAGAAATCCTGTCTTCCATCTCACATCCTCTTGGAAGGGACGATCTCAACGCTCTCGCCACCATGTCTGGTCTCTCTTGACCTCACCTCAACAAACAGCGGCATCTGGATGTTCCCGCCTATGACGAGAGCGACGCCAATTGGCAGCCTCTGGATTTCATCCGCGACGCTCGTTGTGAGTCCTTCCACGGATGATGCGATCGCCTTCAGGTCGTTCGGGTTCGTCACCTTCAGGATCATCTGGGTGTTGCACTGGCTCAGTACGTTCTTGTCGATCTTGGCGGCCCTCTGGCTTATTATTGTCAGCCCAAGCCCGAACTTCCTACCCTCAGAGGCGATCGTCCTGAATATCTTGCTAGAGGCCGCAAGCCCTTGCTGTGGGCAGTAGTTGTGTGCCTCCTCAACGACCAGCATCATCGGGGGAACCTTGCCGACCTTTCTCAGCTCGAAAAGTGCGGTGCAAATCCTGTTGACTATGAGCTCCTGGATATCAGGAGGTGTGCCTTTGAGGTTGATTATCGTCGTCTTTCCTTTCACGACGATCTCGTCGATCCGCGTTCCTTTAGTGGCGAAGATATTGACCTCGTTGAGGTACTCGAGCTCGGTGATGAGCGCTGCGTTCTGGGTCTCCTCATCAGCTTCCAGGATATGGATTATGTCCTTCAACGAATACTCTTTCTTCACTCCCCTGACGCCCTCTATCGCCTTGCGCAGAGAGGTCAGATACGTCCTTACGTTCTTGATATTGGTGAGACCGAGCAGCTCTCTGGCCTCAAGGTTTGAGAGCGTGAACTTCAGCGGCTGAGCCTTTTTGTTGATGTTGGTATCGGTCGCGAACTCAACGATCTTCTCCGAGTAGCCTCTCGGTGAGACCTTGAAGTTTCGGGCCGTGTGAACGGCAGGACCTTTCTCCCTCATCGAGCCGTACTCACCATGAGGGTCGACCACAAGCACTGTCACATCGTGC
>JBGOWR010000025.1:0-8529 GCA_041478695.1 Thermoplasmata archaeon
CAGAGCATAGAAAGAATCGATATTGAGATACTCAAGCTCATATCAAGAAGGATTGATGCCGCGAGGGAGATCGGCCGACTGAAGATGTCTTCCTCGCTTCCGCTGAGAGATCCCGCGGTAGAGGAGAAGGTTATTTCTCGTTACGTCGAGGAAGGGACCAGATTGAAGATTGGGCAGGACGCCGCCAAGCAGATCGCCTCGATACTGATAGGAGAGTCCGTGGAGGCTCAAAGCAGGATCACACAGCTCAACGAGACGAAGGACGTACTTGTCATCGGCGGGGCCGGGAAAATGGGATCCTGGATGTGCCGATACCTCGCCTCGATGGGGCACAATATCACAGTCAATGACATGGTCAAATCCCGCGAATTTCCGAACGCGGACAGCCTGAAATCCAGCGTGTCAAGGTCCGATTTCATTGTGGTCGCAACGCCGATATCGGAAGTGGGGAAGGTCTTGAAACTGGTGACGGATCTTCGTCCAAAAGGCATCGTCTTCGACATATCGTCGGTAAAATCCCCCATTGTTCCGGTTCTGAGAGCGGCTGTCGAGAAAGGGATATCGGTCTGCAGCGTCCATCCGATGTTCGGTCCAGAGACCAAGACCGTTTTTGATAGGAACATCATAGTATGCGAATGCGGTTCATCAGACGCGGCCCAATCGGTCACGGATCTCTTGAACTGGGGCGGTGCGCGAATGATAAGAATGCCCGTAGACGCACATGACGAGCTCATGGGCATCGTGCTGGGCCTCAGCCACGCCCTGAACATCGTTTTCTTCGATGCTCTGACAAAGTCAAAGCTTGATTACGCGATTCTCGATAATGTAGCTTCAACTACCTTCAAGAAGCAGGTCGCAACGAGCAGGGACGTGTCCTTCGAAAATCCCGAGCTGTACTACGAGATACAACATCTAAATCCATATAATGAAAGAGCATTGGACCTGCTCACTCGAGCGGTCGAAGAAGTCAAAGATGCAACCTCGAGCGGTGATGAACGAAAGCTAGCGAACATCATGGAGAATGGGAGAAGATACTTTGGAGGCAATTGAATGAAGAAGATGGCCGTGGCGGTCCTGGGTGCGACAGGGATGATCGGACAGAGATTCGTCCAGTTGTTGGAGGATCATCCATATTTCAGAATCAAAGGTCTGTACGCTTCGGAACGGTCTGAGGGAAAGAGACTCGAGGACGTGCTCAAACTGAAGGACCACATCTTCAAGAACGACACAATGAAGATGGTCATAGATCAGATAAACACCAAGAAGATAGTGGACGAGTGCGATCTTGCGTTCAGCGGCCTCCCATCCGATATTGCTAAGGAGTACGAATCGTCCCTTGCATCAGCGGGCTTACCAGTGTTCTCGAATGCGGCATCGCACAGAATGCGCCCGGATGTGCCGATCCTGGTTCCAGAGGTGAACGCATCTCACCTTGACATAGTCAGGACCCAGAGCACATACGGAGACGGCGGCTACATAGTGACGAATCCGAACTGCTCGGCGGCAGGTCTGGCGATTCCAATGAAAGCAATCGATGATGCCTTCGGCCTCGACACGGTCGTCGCAACGACGTACCAGGCTGTCTCAGGTGCTGGCTATCCAGGCGTGCCTTCCCTGGATATTCTTGGGAACATAATTCCCTTCATAAAGAACGAGGAGGAGAAGATGGAGGAGGAGATGCTGAAGATGCTTGGCAAGTTCGAGAACGATGCGATCAAGAATGCTGATTTCAACATACTGGCGAGCTGCGCAAGAGTCCCAGTGATGGACGGGCATTTAGAGTCCGTGACGATGACTCTTCGAAAAGACCCAACGATAGAAGAGCTGAGGAGATGCCTCTCCTCGTTCAGGGCCGAGCCTCAACGGTTGGAGCTTCCTATCGCTCCGAGAATTCCTATTATAGTCAGGCCGGAGGAGAACCGACCTCAACCACTGATCGACGTGAACGCTGGTGAGCCTGAGAAGGCAAAGGGCATGGCGGTCACTGTCGGGAGACTTAGGATGAAAGATCGATTCTACAGGATGTTCCTCCTATCTCACAACACTATCAGAGGCGGTGCTGGTGGTTCCGTTCTCAACGCAGAGCTAGCCTATGCGAGGCGATTGTTAAAGTAAGGGAAATAGCATAATATTTGCCCATCGCGAGACATGAACTGTCGCAAAAAGCGGGTGATCGAGTGGTGAGAACGGTTCAGCAGATAAACCAGAAGATAAAGAAGGGCGACGCCTTGGTGATGACGGCAGAGGAGATAATCGACGTCGTCCGAAGAGAAGGTGTTGACAAGGCGACGAAAGAAGTGGATGTCGTGACAACGGGCACCTTCGGCGCTATGTGCTCTTCTGGTGCATTCCTGAACTTTGGACACTCAGAACCACCGATCAAGATGCAGAAGGTCTGGCTTAACGATGTCCCGGCCTACACTGGTCTGGCTGCCGTGGACGCATTTATCGGTGCGACCGAGCTTAGAGAGAATGGGAAAATGGACTATGCCGGGGCCAACGTGATCGAGGAGTTGATAGCCGGAAAGCCGATCCATCTCAAGGCGATCGCGTATGGGACCGATTGCTATCCGCGAAGGAAGATTGAGACATACGTGTCGTTGAAGACTCTTAACCAGGCCTATATCTACAATCCGAGGAACGCATACCAGAACTACAGCGTCGCTACGAATTCCTCCGATACAACCCTTTTCACCTATATGGGAAAGCTCCTCCCGAGCTATGGTAACGCGACCTACAGCAGCGCAGGTCAGTTGTCTCCCCTTCTCAACGATCCAGAATGCAGGACGATTGGCATCGGAACAAGGATATTCCTAGGCGGGGCAAAGGGATATGTGGCCTGGCAAGGGACTCAGTTCAACACTAGGACGCCGATGAAGAACAACGTTCCGACCCGAGCCTCTAGGACCCTCGCCGTAATCGGGGACATGAAGCAGATGTCTACCGAGTACATGAGAGCACTTGACTTTCGAAAATACGGGATGTCCCTGGCAGTCGGTATCGGCGTACCGATACCCATCCTCGACGAGCAGATGATGAAATGCGTGGCGATCAGTGACAAAGATATCTTCGCACCGGTTCTTGACTACTCGATCCAATCCAGGAACAGGAAGCCGATAAAGGAGGTCAGTTACGCCCAGCTAAGGAGCGGGGCAATCGAACTGTTCGGGAAGAAAGTGAAGACCTCTTCTCTATCTAGTTATTACTTGGCGAGACAGATCGCGGAGAAGCTGAAGGGTATGATCCAGAAGGGTGAGTTCCTTTTGACCGAACCGGTTGAGAGACTGCCCGAGGACATGGCATTCGAACCGCTCGAGATCGTTTCCAAAGAGGAGGTGAAGTGATGGCCAGGAGGAAGTACCTTTTGGGGTTCTCGCCTGCAAGAGTCGGTGAGCCTATCACCTACATCATAGTGAAGGAGTTCGACCTCATGGTCAACATACTAAGGGCGGAGATCGACGAGCGGGGAGGACGCCTTCTTCTAGAGATCGAGGGCAAACCTCACAAGATAACGAGCGGTGTGAAGTACCTCAAGGAGAAAGGTGTCGACGTCAAGGAGCTGAATGAGTATGTCAGCAAGGAAGAGGAGCGATGCACGCACTGCGGAATGTGCGTCTCCGTCTGCCCCGCTGACGCATTCGAGATGGATAAGAAGACCTACAAGGTCCAATTCAAGTCGGACAAGTGCATCGCATGTGGCCTGTGCCTTGATGCATGCCCCCCGAATGCAATGAAGTTGCGGATATGGTAATCAGGACGCATTTCGAGATCGAAGAGACCGCGGTCACCATCGTGGCCGAGCCTGAATTCGTGCCAGTCGCTAGAGAATCTATTTTCTGCACAAGGGAAACGATAAAGCGGTTCATCCGATCGGATCCGATATTCCTCCACACACTGGAACCATATGACCCGCCAACGGATGCGCATCCCGTGATAAAGAGAATGTGCGATGCATCCAGGAAGGCGAACGTGGGACCGATGGCGACCGTGGCGGGAATCGTCGCCGAGGAGGCCGTGCAAGCCATGATCGATAGAGGAGCGAGGCAGGCTGAGGTCGACAACGGAGGCGACATCGCTCTCTTTCTGACCGAGCCGATCAATGTGGGATTGTATGCGGGCGAGTCCCGCCTAACGGGATTGGGGTTCAGATGTGAGCCCAGAGATGATGTCTTCGGCATATGCACGTCATCGGGAACGGTTGGACCGTCAATCTCGTTCGGTATGTCCGATGCGGCGACCGTCGTCTCTCAGGATGTGACGCTGGCCGACGCTTGTGCGACGTGTCTGGGTAACCTGGTGACGTCCAGAGATGATAATGTCCTGAGGGAAGCGCTCGACAGAGTATGCTCGATACAAGGGATCGAAGGGGCGCTCATAGTCATAGGCGACAGCATCGCCATGAAAGGGACACTGCCATCGTTGGTGGAATCGGGCATTCGTATCGATGACATCGCGAAGCGCGATCTGGTCTTCTGAGATGACCTCTTTGGATTCCGCCTCTGGATGCTGCACCAAAGTCAGATACGTATAAGTAGGCATTTCCTATTATGTGGAGGAGTGCTACAGGTGAACACATGACACTGAGGTTTGCCGTACCGAACAAAGGGAGGTTGAGCGAGAGGTCCGTCCAGATATTGAGGCAGGCTGGGTTTGAGATCGAGGACGGATCGGACCGGAAGTTGTTCGCGGCGGTCAAGGACAGGGATCTTGCGATCATGTTCTTGAGGGCACAGGACATAGTTCGGTTCGTTCACCAAGGCGCGGTCGACCTGGGCATAACGGGGAAGGATCTGGTCTTGGAGGCAGGACTCGGCGTAGCAACATTGATCGAGCTGAACTACGGATATTGCCGTCTCTCGGTCGCCGTTCCAGAAAGTTCAGGTATAAGTTGCATCAAAGAAGTGAAGAGCGGTTCGGTCGTTGCGACGTCGTTCCCGAATCTGACAAAGAAGCACTTCTCCGAGAAAGGCAAGAAAGTGGAGATTACCAGGATCTCGGGAGCAGCGGAGGTCACACCACAGATCGGGGTCGCAGATCTCATAGTCGATCTGGTCTCAAGCGGCTCGACTCTCAAGACGAACGGTCTGAAGGAGATCGACGTCATCATGGAGTCGAGGGCCGTCCTTATTGGAAACAAGAAGAGCGTTAGGTCGCAGAAGGCCGGGATACAGGAGATCGTCGCCGCCATCAAGAGCGTCTCGGACGCGGAGGACAAGAAGTACCTCATGGCCGACGTTCCGGTCGGATCGCTCGAAGATATCAAGAAGTTCCTGCCAGGCATAGCTGGCCCCACGGTCATGAACATAATGGGCAGGGATGACGTGGTTGCGATTCATGTCGTGGTCGACAAGGACAAGGTCTACGACTCGGTGAACAGACTCAAGAAGCTTGGCGCCACCGGCATACTCATCGTCCCGATTGACAGGATGGTCCCATAGGTGATCTGAAATGAGCGAGGAATGGGTGCGTTCGACGCTCAGGGACGTTTCCCTTTATTATAACCCGAAGGTCACAGCATTCAGAATGGACAACAATGCGAACCTTCTTGGGCCAAATCCGGTTGCGAGGGAGGTCCTGAAGAAATTCGCCAATATGGACGTCAACTTCTATCCCACGACGTATTCCGATCCATTGCGAACCGCGTTGGCCGAGTACTACGGGTTGGAAATAGACAATATTGTCGCGGGGAACGGATCCGATGAAATGCTCGATGTCTGCTTCAAAGCCCTGCTTCAGTGCGGGGAGACGGTCGTCACCCCTTATCCGACCTATGCGCTCCACTCGTTCTTTGTCAAGGTGAATGCGGGTAATATAGTCCAGGTGGACCTTGACAAGAGATTTCAACTGGATTCGGATGAGATCAACAAGACCGATGGAAAGATCGTTCTATTGTGCACGCCCAACAACCCCACGGCAAATGCTTTCCGCACGAAGGATGTCAAGGAGATAATCGAGGGTAGAGATAGACCGGTTATCGTCGATGAGGCGTACGGTGAGTTCGTCAAGGATTCGTTCATTCCACTAGTCAACGGTTATGACAACCTGATCGTCACGAGGACATTCTCCAAAGCATTCGGATTGGCTGGTATGAGAGTGGGATACGCCGTCTCCAACAAGAAACTCGCGCATATCCTTCTGAGGGCTAAGACCCCGCTGAGTCTCAATCTGCTGAGTGAGATGACCGCGATCGCAGCTCTGAAGAACACAGGGTTCGTGAAGAGGACAATACAGATGGTCGACCGGCAGAGAGGACCGCTTTCGAAAGGTCTAGAATCCCTCGGATTCAAGGTCTTTCGATCCGATACTAATTTCATACTGGTAAGATCCCCGATTCCTTCGGATGAACTTGTGACCAAGCTCGCCAATAAGGGGATCCTCATCAGGGACTTTGGAAAACTGAGGATGATGGAGAATTGCGTTCGCATCACGATAGGTACCGCAAAGATGAACTCCTTTCTGCTGAAATTGCTGCGGGAGGTGCTTGGGGAGTGTCGGTGAGCATCTCGCTCGCCGACTACGGCGTCGGGAACCTTCACAGCATCCGCAAGGCTTTGGAGAACAGCGGAGCGGAAGCGAAGGTGCTCACCGACATGAAGGACATACTCGAAGCTGAGTGCATAGTCTTTCCCGGTGTCGGTGCTTTCAGCCGCACCATGGAGAAGCTGCTTCCATATCGAAAGGACATCCTGAGACGTCTTGAATCTGGAGTTCCATGCCTCGGGATCTGTATCGGGGCGCAGATACTGTTCGAGAGCAGCCAGGAAGGTTCAAGCCCCGGTCTCGGGTTCATACAGGGGAATGTCATCAGGCTCGAAGGCAAGAGGGTACCTCACATGGGCTGGAACACCGTCGAGACCGACGACAGCATGTTCGAAGGCATCGAGTCGAGAGACTTCTACTTCGCCCACTCGTACTACGGTAGACCCGAAGAGGACGTCGTGATCGGCACTACCGAGTACTGCTCTAGATTTCCGTCCCTGTTCAGGAAACGGAACACATACGGGACCCAATTCCACCCTGAGAAGAGCAGTGTATCTGGCATGACTTTCCTTGGCAACTTCGTCAAGTTCGCGGAGGGGTGTGTGTGATAGTGCTCCCCGCCGTGGACATTCTCGATGGCAAGGTCGTCCAGCTCGTTGGCGGAAGACCAGGCACTGAAAGAGTGGTTCTTCCGGACCCGTTGGCCGTCGCTAGAAGATGGGAAAGAGCTGGTGCTCCCGGGCTGCACGTCGTGGACCTTGACGGAGCCTTGGGGAAGGGATCGAACCTGGAGATGGTCAAGACCATAGTCAAAGGGGTTTCCATTCCTGTTCAGGTGGGAGGCGGAATCAGGACCACTGAGATTGTCGATACACTTATCGATCTGGGGGCGGCGAGGGTGATCCTTGGGACAAGGGCGATAACGGAGCCCCAATGGCTGAAAGTGGTCTCGGTCCGGAATCCCGGCAGGACTGTTCTAGCCCTCGATGTCAGGCAGGGGCTTGTTCAACTCGAAGGATGGCGGGAATCATCCGACAGAAAGATAGAGGAACTGCTCGAAGAGATCCGAAATGTCCCGCTGGCCAGTGTCTTGCACACGAACGTCGACGTCGAAGGCCGAGGGGCGGGAATAGACGCCGGTGAGATGAGCGGGTTCATCCGCTCGTGTCCTCACCCCGTCATCGCCTCTGGCGGAATAAAGAATATGGATGACATCATTCTACTCTCTGATCTCGGAGCTCATATGGCGATAGTGGGCATGGCCCTCTATACCGGCAGCATTGATCCAAAGGAGATATGGGGCGAAAAGCATGAAAGCAAGAACGGCTAGGTTGCGAAGGCAAACGAGAGAGACGGACGTTGAGATCGTTCTCACGCTCGACGGAACCGGGATAGGAAAGGTGGAATGTGAGGACCAGTTCCTACGGCACATGATGGAGACCCTCACGAAGTACGCATCTTTCGATCTCGAGCTGAAGGCGGTGGGAGACGATCGTCACCATCTCATCGAGGACGTCGGGATAGTGCTTGGTCTTGCGCTCAGGCAAGCCATCGGGGACAAGCCGATCGAAAGGGTAGCATCCGCGACCGTACCGATGGATGACGCGGTCGTCACGGCGGCCATCGACATGATCGGCAGGCCGTACGTGGACATCGACTGTCCGGATGACCTTTGTTTACATTTCTTCAGGAGCTTTGCTATGTCCGCTGGTATCACGTTGCATATCATGGTCGAGAGAGGCTTCGATGAACATCACATAATCGAGGCAGGATTCAAGGCCCTCGGCATGTCCCTGAGGAAGGCGACGATCCCACGGGCCGCCCTGCTCAGCACGAAGGATAAACCCAAGACAAGGAGGAAATAGACCTGCTCGCGAAGAGGATCATCCCCTGCCTAGATGTCACTGAGGAGAAGGTCGTGAAGGGGGTCAAGTTCAAGAATCTTCAAAAGGTAGGTTACCCTCCAGATATGGCGGCGGAGTACGAGAAGCAGGGGGCGGATGAGATCGTGTTCCTCGACATCTCAGCGAGCGTGGAAGGCAGGAAGAC
>JBGOWR010000186.1:0-2774 GCA_041478695.1 Thermoplasmata archaeon
ACGATAGTTCTTGTCATCCTGGCGGTGGCACTATTCGTTTTCGCTCTTCGGACGATCAGAAGGCCCAGACAGGCTCTTCCCGCCCCGGAGAGGGAGACACCGAACCCTCCATGAGGAATTCTGTCATTCCTATTCTCTCTTGCTTGCTTTCTTTGGCGTCTGACCGTCTCGTTTCTTCAGCCTTTTCAATACTGCCTCGCTGGTCAATTCCCTGAGCGCATCGCTCCCGATCCACCTCGCGCTCTTCGAGTTCGATGTCTTCATTCTACGAGCGCTCTCGATCGCGGCCTTGTTCAATTTGATGTCCCTTTTGCCGATCTGTCGCAAGGCCCAGTTCACAGCTTTTCTGACGTAGTTCCTCTCGTCGGTCGACTCGCGCTCTATTAGTGGCAAGAAATTGAGAAACACATCATCGTTTGCCTCCTTGTCGTGCACGGCTAACACAGCCATCAATGTGAATCCTGACCTCTTGACGAATTCCTCTTTCCTATTCGACCACTCGATCGCCTTGCTCCTGGCAAACCTCGTTCTGTCAAAAAGGTTCGCGCAACAAAGGTCGCATATGTCCCAAGAATCGATATCCCTCACCCAGGTCTCCAACTGTTCCTCTGTGACCTTCTCGGGTTCGTCGATCAAGGCCGCGAGTATTCGTGCTTCGTGGATCCCTGACGCCCAGAGTCTCTTCGCGACTTGATGGTCTTTCCCCAATCTCTTGGCGATCGCTCTCAGACGCGGTATCGATATTCCCAGAGTGTTGTTGGGATTGATGCCGTAACTTGCCATCCCTTTCACTGACTCAGGGTTAGCCAGCGATCTGAGCTCGCTAAGGATCTCGTCGATCTTCATTCAGTTCTCCAATGGCAAATCATCAATTCATTGATATCTGCCTTCCGATTGATGGCACGAATGTCAGTCGTTCCGTTGCACCGCTGAGGCGATGACCATTCGTCAATTGCCAAGGCAGTAGGTGATAGGCAGAAAGAGGTCGAAATCCTCGGGAGCGCGATCTCGTTCGATGACTTTTGTATCATCGGAGACTCAGAGATCGCCGCGGGTTCGAGGGTCGTGGCCCACTTCGTTCCATCAGTGCTGATGATTATTGTCCCATCGACGTCCGTGCGGAACACTTCGATATAATGACTGGAAAGTCTTCCAAGCGTCTCCGGGGAGGGATGTCCATACGGGTTGCTTGCTCCGACCGAGATTACTCCAATGATGGGATTCGCCGCTTCAAGGAATGCGTCGGAGGTCGCGTACCTGCTGCCGTGATGAGCTACTTTCAGAATGTCCGTGTTGAGGTCGAGCGAAGGATCCGCCATCATCCTGTTCTCGACATTGAAGTCGATGTCTCCCGTGAATATGAATCGGACGGTGCCGTACTCCAGCTTCAGGACTATGCTAGCGCTGTTCGAATTTGGAGCATTGCCATCGATGTTGAGGACCTGAACGACAGTCTGACCAAATGAAATGAAGTCACCAGGATCTATCTGGTCGTCAGTGTATATAGGACAGCCCTCGGCTCCAGAAGCTTCCAGGAAATCCCCGTAGGTCGCCGTGTCAGTAAAGAAGCCTGGATGATATATGCTCTGGATGTCGAATGCTGCAAGGATCTCATCCGCACCTCCGATATGGTCCGAATCCGGATGGGTAGCGATCAGAATGTCGATTGTCGTCACCGACAGCGACTTGAGCGATTCGACAAGAGTCGCAGCCGCGCTCTCTGGACCACAGTCTATGAGCATGCTTCTTGAGTCAGGAGACTCTACGAGGATGGCATCACCTTGACCGACGTCGAAGAAATGTACCGTCAGGTTGCCAGCTGAATGCTCCCCGACGGGAAGTGTGATACGGCCGTCATAGAGGAGAACGGTCGGCGTCGAAAGTGGAGGCACCTCGAAGAAGACCATCATTCTCGCGGTCATGCCAGTATCGATTATCGACGGGTCCGTTGTGTTCGCGCCGCTCGAGTTGAACGCTTGTCCCTCTTGATCTCGGGTCTGGAAAAGAGATGACCTGACTTCGATTTCGAAAGGCGCCTGATTTCGAATGGTCATATTGGCAAAGAAATCTCCTGATCGGGCGTCACCAGAGGTTCCATTCCACCTCCCGTATGCTTCGATGACCATCACCTCTGGATCGGATATTGTTATGTTGTGCGAGACGGATCTTGATCCTCCCTCAGAATCATTCACTATGAGCACTACGGTATAACGTCCCGCCTTGGAATATGCATACGTTGCATTCTCACCCGATGCTTCTTGGTGTCCGTCTCCTAAGGCCCACGAGAAGCTCAAGGCGTCCAAGTTCGGATCGGTGCTGTTGGAGGCGTCGAAGCGGACTTGTCTTTTGCTCCAACCGCTTGTCGGACCCTCAAGGACTGGGGACGGCAGCTTGTTCGGGGCCTTGAGCTCCGGTGGGAAAGGCACGTCCCCAATACTCTTTGTCAAGATGTCGCCCTTGTATCCGAAGGACAACTCCGCGTTCAGAGAATCGTTTCTGTTGTCGCTCTTGGTCATTGAGGAATATTCAATGGTCCAGACGTATCCAAGCACCTTATCTCCGGTCGGGGTCACGTACTTCTTGAATTCTCCGTCATTCACTATGAAAGAAACGTCGCATAGTATCACTGAAAAATCATCATATATGTGCAACCCGACGCTTCCACCTGAGGACACATCATTTCCACCGGAGTCTCTGAGAACGAAGTATACGGAAAAGGCGTCGGTCGTAGCGCTCAGCCCAAACGTTTGGATCAGCTGAGGGCTGCTCTCAGA
>JBGOWR010000117.1:0-3769 GCA_041478695.1 Thermoplasmata archaeon
GAGTTGAGAGCAGAGGGGAAAAAGGTAGGGAGCCTAAAGCTAAGGTTGTTCCGTCCGTTCCCGGCGAAGGAGATCGCCAAGATTCTGGAGGGAAAGAAGGGCGTCGCTGTCATGGATAGGGCGATCAGCTTTGGAGCATCAGGACCGACGTTCCCCGAGGTGCGATCTGCACTGTTCGACTCATCCAGTAAGCCGAACATCGTCGACTACGTCTATGGTCTCGGCGGAAGGGACGTCGGAGTCGACGACATCAAGGTCGTTTTCAGCCAGCTAATGAAAGGTGAGAGCAGGACGATAAACTACTTGGGGGTGAGAATCTGAGCCCAACTTTGAAAGAGCTGTCACATAAACCCGTGAGGTTGACCGAGGGTCACAGACTGTGTGCGGGTTGCGCGGAGCCGATAATTGTCAGGCAAGTATTGATGGCCACCGACAAGCCTGTCGTCGTGGCAAACGCAACTGGATGCTTTGAGGTCTCAACTTCCGTGTATCCATTCACAGCATGGGACGTTCCCTGGATCCACAGTGCTTTTGAGAACGCCGCGGCAACGATCAGCGGGGTTGAGAGCGCGTACCGAGCACTTCAGAGAAAGGGGAAGATGAAACAGGAGGTGCGTTTCATCGCGTTTGGCGGTGATGGAGGCACTTACGATATCGGCTTGCAGGCTCTGTCCGGTGCGATCGAAAGGGGGCACAATTTCATGTATGTGTGCTTCAACAATGAGGCGTACATGAACACAGGTATCCAACGGTCGAGTGCGACGATGAGGGGCGCAAGCACCACTACATGCCCGACCGGGTTGTGCAGCCCTGGCAAAAAGGAGTACCCAAAGGACATGACCAAGATAATCATAGCTCACGACATTCCATACGCCGCGCAGGCATCACCTCACAACTGGAAGGATTTGGTGGACAAGGCCGCGAAAGGATTCGAGATCGGTGGTCCCGCCTTCCTCAATGTGATATCGCCTTGTCCTAGGGGTTGGAGACACGAGTCCGCTCAGACGGTCGAGATATCGAAACTAGCTGTCGAAACCTGTATGTGGCCTCTATACGAATTCGAGAGGGGAACTTGGAGGCTCACGGGAGAGAGCAAACGCATTGCTGAGGGCAAGAAGGAGAAACGCCCGATGACCGACTGGTTCAAGGCACAGGGAAGATTCCGCCAGCTACTGACTGACAAATGGACGACCGTCGCTCAAGAAATCCAGGCGAATATAGACAAGAAGTGGGAATCCCTCCAGAATTTCTGCAAAGTATGATGGAGCGGCTGAGGAACTTCCGACCACTTCCCCCAAAGCCCTTTTCTTGAATTTTCCTTTTCGACATATAGCTGGAAGTGCACTCACTCGAGCATTGTTAGCGCTTGGTCGTTCCCCGATCGTGTTCTGATTCTATATCATAGACCATTCTGCATCGGAACCGGGCGAAGGATTTCGATATCGAGCGCATTTCTTTCTTGCCGAGGGGACGGATCATACTTGGATGAAGAGGTGTGTTCAGAAACACAAGATTGGGTTCTATTCTGTCGCATATCTCAACCAGTCCATCAACATCTTTCATGTTCTCTTTTATGAACATGATCTGCAAACAGAAGTCGCCTTCGAACTCCTTTCTCATGAGCTCGATGTTCTCCACGGCCATTCGGAAGCCAATGAAGGGGTGGGGTCGATTCACTCGTTGGAAGGTTCCCTCGCACGCAGCGTCCAATTTCGCTACAATGAAATCGAATAGTTTCATCGCCTCTCTAATTTCTGGGTTGTGGAAGAGAGATGAGTTCGTCAGTATCCCGATTGGAAAGTCGGTCAAATCGCTTACTATCTCCACCATTTCGATCAGATTCGAAGCGAGGGTTGGTTCTCCGGTACCTGAGAAAGTGACTACGACTCCGCCTTTCTTTCTCCTCATCAGTGCCGCGAGTTGCTCCTTTACCGCCTGTTCCTTTACGAATAGGCTCCTCCTGTCGGTGACTATCCCTTTGCTTCCTAGTTGGCAGTAGATGCAGTTGAAGGTGCAGACTTTCGGTTCGACACTTATAGGATCGATCCCAATAGAGCGTCCAAGTCTCCAGGATCTGACTGGACCGTATACTACGTTCATCGCGACACGGCTTCGAGAGTTCCTACTGAGCACATCTGATATAATGATATCTTCCTAACTCGATAATCGGAATCAACACCAAATGTGTTGAATTGCGACCGGACCCTAATCATACGCAATACTGATGAAGAAGGAGAGTTCTATTTAAATTCGTGAAGGACTCACTTTTCGACAAATCAGCAGATGATTACGACAATTGGTACGTGTCCAATCCCGAGATATTTGCCTCGGAAGTCAAAGCGATCAAAGCACTGGACTTGCAGGGATTCGGACTTGACGTCGGTGCTGGTACAGGACTAGTGTCTTCTGAAATTGGGGCTCAAATTGCCTTGGACCCATCTATTTCCATGCTGAGACTCTCAAGACGGAGGAGACTTGACGCGGTGAGAGGTGTCGCTGAGAGCCTGCCGTTTGCTGATAGGCTGTTTGATTTTGTCCTGATAGCCGCGACTATCTGCTTCCTCCGGAACCCGGTCGACTCGATGCTTGAGATTCGAAGGGTTCTGAAGGATCATGGATCGGTGGCTGTATGCATGATCCCGAAAGATTCGCCCTGGGGCAGACTCTACTCTGAGAAAGGAAAGGAGGGCCATAGAATATACAGCAAGGCTCGGTTCTATAACGTTAATGAAGCAAGGAGTCTCTTGCGCGAATGCGGGTTTAGGCCTGATAAGATAACGTCGGTCCTCCATTATGGTCCAGAATCGAAGCCAAGGCCTGAAATCCCTTCAATCGGCGATGAGAAAGGTGGCTTCGTTTGCATAAGAGCTAAGAAATCGACCACAACCTGATGTCGAATCCTTGACTTTGACAGGAATCTCTGCCTATCAGGTCTGGCTAAGGAGCTCTTCCCAAAGTCTCAGGGTTTCCATGGCTTCATTCTCATCCATCACCTGAATGGCGAAGCCAGCATGCACCACCACCCACTGTCCTGGGAGCGTATCGACAAGCGAGATGTTCACTTTGCGCGTTACTCCTCCGAAGTCGACGTCCGCCACCTTTCCTTCGACGGAACACACTTTCCCTGGTATGGCTAGGCACATGGCGATTCCTTCATGATGATATGATTTTCAGAATCGCTTCAGCTGGCTGACCTCCGCATTCCCTAAGCGTCTTGATTGCGCGTTCTTCCGTACATCCAGTTTGCTCAATGACCAGCTTCACGTCCTCTTCGGGAATCCTTGTCTCCAAAGGCTTCTGCACATGGCTCATCGTCTCTGAAATTTGGGGCTCGCCAACGATTTGAAAAGTCTTCTGCCCCTGCATCTCCATCATCGTGACCGCAACTTCCTTGAAGATGTACTCTCTAGAACGAGTCCTGATGATGACCTCTTCGACGTCCTCGATATCCTCTGTCTTAATCCCGAGTTGTTTCATCGCCTGCTTGACTTGGCGGGGATTCACTCGCCCCATTCCTGGTATCATAGTCTCGGAATGAGTGATGAGGACTCATCAGTTAAATGTTTTGAAAAGCAAATAGGAATTGAAAGGGTTTGCGCGCAAATCCAAAGGTGTCAGTTTCAAATTGGGACCTCTAAAGCACTCTCAGGAACTTGTTGACCTCCCAGTCCGTGACATGGATCCTGTAGTCATCCCATTCTTCTGTTTTGATGTGGAGGTAGTGGTTGAATATATGATCTCCTAGAGTGTCCTTCACGAGTTTGCTGCC
>JBGOWR010000173.1:0-2898 GCA_041478695.1 Thermoplasmata archaeon
ACCAAGTGCAGAGGTTCCGAACCGATGGAAGAGAAGATTGACATAGCAGTTGAGATTCACGGTGAACTCAGGAAAATGGCCCTGAAGAGAGGTAGCACCGTGAACAGCGTTCTCAGCGCACTGGACCTTCTTCCGGACGCGTACATCGCGTTGAGGAGGAAAACGCCGATTCCGATCACAGAGGTCTTGAATCCTGGAGACACGATACGCTTGATCCGCGTCGCTTCCGGAGGTTAGTCGGACCTCCGCCCTTTTGTGTCGTCATTCCACTCAGCTATTCTACGCTTGCGCCAGGAGAGCATAGCCCGACCAGTGACAATCTAAACGAAAAGTTTATAAATCATTACAATCTCTAGGAAAGCTGGAAAGACAGGTAAGACCTGTTTGATATCATGATCACTATCATCCATTCATCATATCCTTCCGAGGGATAAGTCGGAGAATGGTCGGCCTGGGCATAGGACCGGTCTAATGTATCGTTCCCGCGCACCAGACCAAGGACGGATATTAAGAGTCCTTGCTGTTTTTCCAGGAAAAGAAGGAAGAGGTGAAACGAAATGAACATAGATCCCAGCACTACCAAGTATCTTATCAAAGCTAGGCTTGTCGCTGATGGTATTGTGGAAAAGCCTGACGTGGTTGGTGCAATATTCGGGCAGACGGAAGGTCTGCTCGGCGATGAACTAGATCTAAGAGATCTACAGAAGAGCGGGAGAATTGGCAGAATTGAGGTCGAGGTCGGCTCAAAACAGGGCAAGTCCGAGGGGGAAGTGCTCATACCATCGAGTCTCGACCAAGTTGAAACCGTGATTCTTGCTTCGGCTCTGGAGACAATCGACAGGGTCGGTCCTTGCAAGGCGAAGATAAACATCGCGTCAATCGAGGACGTACGGATAACCAAACGAGCGAGAATCATCGACAGGGCCAGAGAGCTTTTGAGCGACCTTATGAAACAATCAAAAACGACTGGAATCGATTTGACCGAGAGTGTACGCCAGTCTGTCCAGGTGGAAGAAGTCCTATACTATGGCAAGGATCGTCTTCCAGCAGGACCGAACGTGCCAGAGTCCGATTCGATCATCATTGTCGAAGGGAGGTCTGATGTATTGAACCTCCTCAAGTCTGGAATCAAGAACGCGATCGCAGTCGAAGGAACAAACGTACCAAAAACGATAAGCGAACTCTCGAGGGAGAGGATAGTGACTGCTTTCGTTGATGGCGACAGAGGGGGAGAGCTTATCCTCAGAGAGCTTTTCCAGGTTGCCGAAGTCGATTTCGTCACTCGCGCACCAAGAGGACAGGAAGTGGAAGAGCTTACGCAAAAGCAGATCATGAAGTGCCTCAGGAACAAAATTCCGGGAGAGCAGTTCGTCGAAATGTTTGGGTTTGGTGGAGAAGCCGCTCAAGCTAACAACATTGTCCCGCACACCGCTGAGAAGACGGAGCGGATGGAACGAGTGGAGGCCGCAACCCCAAAAGAAGAACACGAGGATAAGAAACCAGGAAAGAAGTTGTCGCCTGCTCAGCAGAAGTACAAGACGATGCTTGTGGAATTGTCCTCCACACTCAATGCTAGACTTCTCAACGACAAAGGTGCTGTTGTGAAGGAAGTTCCAAGCAAAGAACTCGCCAATGTGCTCAAGGATAGCCCCAAAGATACCGTGGCGGTCGTATTCGATGGTGTAATTACCCAGAGAATACTCGATATTGCTTCCGAGAAGAGAATTGGAACCGTCGTCGGGACAAAGATGAGCAATGTGACGAAACAACCAGCTTCGATAGAAATATGGACAAAGGACGATCTGAACTAATGAAGGAAGATAAGATAGACCTTCGACGTGAGCCTGATCTCGGACCCATCGAATCAACGGCGGACATCGCCATCCCCAATGATCCTCTGATGAGGGTGATCGGGCAAGATGAAGCGGTGAATCTCGCAAGGATCGCCGCGCGGCAGAGACGTCACCTTCTGCTTGTGGGTCCGCCAGGCACCGGAAAGTCAATGATTGCACTAGCCCTGGCACTTCATCTGCCAATGCCCACAGAGGAGATTCGCGTCGTTCACAACCCGGAGAATCCGGAGAGACCATCGATCGAGATCAAGAAAGGCGAGGAGGTCCACAAGGAATTGGAATCGAAGGAGTTCGCGGAAGGCGAACTCATAGATCCAAAGAATGCCCCGATAAACGTCGCTGAACGGTTAGGGTACAGATGCAAGAATTGTGGGTCGTACTCTCAGCCCTCAGAACGATTCTGTCCGAAGTGCCAGCGACCGAAGGTCGGAGACATAGCCTCGAACACCAATCCATTTGGAGATCTCATCGGCGGGATATTCGAGGTGACGATGGGCGCGGCCGGAGTGAAAGGTCTCCCGAGCGGTCACGACAGAGTCACGACAACGAGAAAACGTCTCGGCAAAGAGGAAGTGGTCGTGTTCGAACGATGTGCTGAGATGATCAGGGTCCTGGACCAAGAGGCCTTGGAGAAGAGAAGGGAATTCGAGAGAATCTCTCCTCGAAAGGTCCTTGTTCCCTTGGATCGTAATCCTTTCGTCCTAGCCACCGGAGCTAGTGAGACGGAATTACTTGGCGATGTTCGTCATGACCCGTATGGTGGTCATCCTGCCCTGGGCACCCAACCATACGATAGAGTGATACCAGGAGCAATCCACGAAGCGCATCAAGGAGTGCTTTTCCTGGATGAATTGCCTCATCTGGGCCATTTGCAGCGATTTATACTGACCGGGATGCAAGAAAAACGCTTCCCGATCACTGGAAGGAATCCCCAGAGCTCCGGAGCTAGCGTCAAAGTCGAAAGTGTTCCTTGCGACTTCATCTTCGTAGGGGCGTGCAACATACAAGACCTTGAACAGATCCTCTCACCGCTTCGCTCGAGAAT
>JBGOWR010000120.1:0-3749 GCA_041478695.1 Thermoplasmata archaeon
CGATTATCCGTTCGACGTCCTTGTCATTGACGACCACTTCCACCTTGGTTTTCGGGAGCATGTCGACGCGATAGGTTCCAGCACGGTGTGAGAATTCCAATCCCTTCTGTTGCCCCCTGCCCTTCACCTCGTAGGAGGTCAGACCCATTATCCCCATCTCGTCAAGGGCCAACCTGACTTGGTTGAACTTCTCCGTCCGGATTATCGCTTCGATCTTCTTCATCGTGCACCTTCCTACGAGTAAGCGCTTTCACCGTGCTGGATGATGTCCGCACCTATCCTCTCCTCGTCCTTATTCAACCTGAGCTCCGTGAACTTGCCAATCGCTTTGAGCAGAACGAACGTCGCACCAAATGCGAATGCCCAGACCGCTGCTACTGCTATTAGTTGAGAAACGATCAGATCCGTGCCGCCGAAGAGCAGTCCGTTCTTACCAGCAGAGTTCACTGCGGTTGTTGCGAATATGCCTGTCGCGATCGCACCCCAAGTCCCTCCGACTCCATGGATCCCCCAGACGTCGAGGGCATCGTCCACCCTTATCCTGCGTCTCACTATTATTCCGAGATAGCAGAAGATGCCTGCACCGAGGCCGATGATGATCGCCCCGGTGGTGTCTACGTATCCTGCCGCGGGTGTAATTGCCACAAGTCCAGCGATTCCACCAGTTATCAGGCCAAGGACACCAGGTCTTCCGAGATGCAGCCAGCTAATCGTTCCCCAGGTGACTGCAGCGGTCGCGGCGGCTATCTGGGTGACCACGAAGGCGTTGACGGCGACTTCATTGGCAGCAAGTGCGCTTCCTCCGTTGAATCCGAACCATCCGACCCAGAGCAGAGCTCCGCCCAGGATAACCAGTGGTATGTTGTGCGGAATATCGTTTCCGTCGCCTGCGGTAAACCTCTTCCCGAGCACCATCGCCGCCGCGAGCGCCGACACACCCGAGGCGATGTGGACCACGGTCCCTCCCGCGAAGTCGAGCGCTCCCAGCTTGCCGATCCATCCTCCGCTGCCCCATACCCAGTGGGCTATGGGGTTGTAGATGAGAATTGACCAGATTACTATGAACACGATAAGAGCCTTCGACCTCATGCGTTCCGCAACGGCACCCAGTATCAGGGCGACGGTTATTATCGCGAAGACGCCCTGGAACATCATGAACTCGAGTTGGGGTATCGATGTGGCGTAGACGGGGCTAGGCGTGAGGCCGACGCTTCTAAGCATCACGAAGTCGGGACCACCAATCACACCGTTCATGTCAGGTCCGAAAGCCAGAGAGTAGCCGATTACTACCCAAATTACCGTGACGATCCCTATCACGATGATACTC
The DNA here is from genome assembly GCA_041478695.1 of Thermoplasmata archaeon. GTDB lineage: Archaea > Thermoplasmatota > Thermoplasmata > Methanomassiliicoccales > JACIVX01 > JAJRAG01. The sequence continues at coordinate 1,328 of JBGOWR010000120.1, forward strand.
TGGCCAAGCATCGAAAGAACGCTCTCCTTTCTCAGCATCCCGCCGTAAAACAAAGCTACCGCGGGTGTCATGATGAAAACGAGTGCCGTGCAAACCAGCACCCACGCCGTGTCCGCTTTATCGATGTTGCCATCCGCTGCTGCGGCAGGAACTGCAATTGCAGGGATTAGCAGAAGAACAAACGCTGCAATGATCGCAATCCTCGCAACTCTCCCGATCATGATTTCACCCTTCCGATGTGCAGATCGTTTTGAGGGGCGCTACGTAGCGCAGACTAGCATTCGGTCTCAATAAGAGGCACTCGTCAATTGTAGGTAACATGAGGGGATTGTATAGACAAAAGACTAGAAAAGCATTTCGATTGTGTACATGTGCGTTATAATTCCTATATTACTAGACATATGCATGGAAAGAATCGCAGTCAATCCACACCATTGAACGGACTCTTGTGGTGCAAAGCGCCGGATCGGTTATGACGCCGACTTCGATCCGGTCCAGTCACGGGATTTGCGGCGACAAGAAGGGGTCGAACCCTTCTTGAGTGCATGACCCGAGACTGGTCGCTTTGCGCTACATATATCTAGTAATTACCTATTTCAATGTTCCTTTGGTCAATATTTACATCACAATGTAGACAAATAGTGCTAGAGAGTTAGATCGAATCTAATCTGTCTTGGTATTACTGCCATGTATTTATTTCGAGACATTCTATGGAAGACAGCGCTCAGAGGGGAGCTTGCATGAACAAGAAAGAGGTACTGAGAATAGGACTCGCTCAGATTGATGGAGTGGTTGGAGACATATCTGGCAACGCCGCAAAGATCATCGAGTATTATGATGAAGCAGACGAGAATGCGGTCGACATCGTCACATTTCCGGAGCTTTCAATCACTGGCTATCCTCCCGAAGACCTCCTGTTAAAAGAGGAATTCATTGAAGACAACCTTTCTGCACTAAGAGAAATCGTACTACATACAGAAGAAGGAGACGCTGTTGCCGTTATCGGGTATGTAAACAAGGACGACGCGGGAAACGCATTCAATTCAGCAGCTGTTGTCTATCGTGGAAGAGTCTATGGCGATTATCACAAGATACTGCTTCCGAATTATGGTGTGTTCGATGAGAGGAGATATTTCGTACCTGGAACAGAAGCGACCGTCTTCCATCTAGACGGCATCTGTGTCGGTGTTAACATATGCGAGGACATCTGGCACCCAGAGGGCCCATCACTCACGCAGGCTAGAATGGGCGCCGAATTGATAATCACACTGAACTCCTCTCCTTATCATATCGAGAAATGGAAAGACCGGTTGGGTGTGTTACGGGAACGATGCAGGGAAATCCATCGATTCATCGCCTATGCGAATCTCGTAGGCGGGCAGGACGAGCTCGTTTTCGATGGCGACAGTCTTGTCATAAGTCCAGAAGGAGAGATGCTTGCCAGAGGGGCGAGTTTTGAAGAAGATCTCCTGATAGCGGACATCAGTCGAACTGACCTAGAGTCTGTTGGGAAGCTAGATTTGACAATCCCTTGTCCAATTGACTATTCGAAATCAGAGTTCACAGTTTGGACCGCGGAGAATGCTAGGAGAAAAAAGGAGAAACCACAGACGCGGGCAAGTAGAAGCGAAGCGCTTCCCAGAATCGCTGAGATCTATGCCGCTCTCGTCTTAGGGACGAGAGATTACGTGAGGAAGAATGGGTTCAAGGGGGTTCTTCTTGGACTAAGTGGGGGAATAGACTCAGCCCTGACCGCGGCAATTGCCGCGGACGCTCTAGGGAAGGAGAACGTCAAGACTGTCATGATGCCTTCGCAATTTACATCCAAGGAGAGTTTGGAGGATGCTGCCATGATTGCTGGAAATCTTGGAACGGATCTCTATAATATCCCGATAACCAGCACATACTCCTCTTATCTCGATTCCCTGTCCGATGTATTCAGGGACCTGCGGCAGGACGTCACCGAGGAAAACATACAGGCTAGGATCAGAGGCAACCTGCTTATGGCCTTGTCCAACAAGTTCGGTTGGCTGCTTCTGACCACTGGCAACAAGAGTGAGATGAGTGTCGGTTACTGCACACTCTATGGAGATATGAGCGGGGGGTTCGCGGTCATCAAGGATGTCGTAAAGACGGATGTCTTTGCCCTCTGCCGATACAAGAATGAGGTCTCCGGGAAAGAAATCATCCCGAGAAGGGTGCTTGAGAAGCCCCCGAGTGCTGAGCTCAGACCTGGCCAGAAGGACACTGACACACTTCCGCCATATGAGATACTGGATCCGATTCTGCAGGCCTATGTGGAAAGGGACGAAAGTCCGGAAGAGATAGTCAAAAGAGGGTTTAGAAAGGAGACCGTTGAATGGGTGATTAGGAACGTTGATAGGAATGAATACAAGAGAAGGCAGGCGCCTCCAGGCGTCAA
>JBGOWR010000073.1:0-4647 GCA_041478695.1 Thermoplasmata archaeon
AATTCTGAGACAACGAATCTCAGTTCTCTTGACCGCATCTCTAATTCCTATCTCTTGTTTGTATTGGCACACAACCTATTGAAATCAACGACATATCGATTCGGAAGGTCCTTGTCTCCATGATATGGCTCAACGACAAATAAGTATCTCTTCCCTCGGTTTCACTAGCACTTCCGTCACCGATCTGACAAGTCCTCAATGGTAGTCTTAAGACGATTCGTGCACACAGTGAATGCAGAGCGCTCTCATCTAGATCATGACAGCTTCCTAAGCATGATACCCGCTCCAAAGCATGGTTGCAGTCCCTCGCCTGGAATCGTCCTCATGCAAGTGGATTACGGAAAGCTCTTATCACTTAACGAATGAAGATGGGGATAGCGAATTGGAATCTTACGTGCGGGGCGTTCAACATTATCATAAATCGCTCAGTAATCAAATGCAATGCCGGACAGAGGCATCGCCAAGAAATGAGGTGCGTTGCAGCACATTCCAACTTGCTTCTCATAGCCATAAGGAACGAGTCTTGATCAAAGTAGTTTTGCTACATGGCCATTGAATTCAAATACCCCGCTATTCTTCTATCTATGGGTGCATTGTTCTGTTGAGAAAGACCCTTCGTGCTTTGAGGCGGAAGGTCACAAAGGCTGGTAAGAAGGTCGGTTCCAAGCTGACCCGAGTTACCGACCGAAGGTCCAGCGAGGTACTGGCCCAAGAGGAGGTACATATCTACAACCCTTCTGGCAAGCTCAAGGTGCTCTACATCGGCCTCAAATACGATTATGGTCGGAAGAATGTCGGCCTGGACTATGGTCATTACAATTTCTTCCATGTGCTTGTGAACATGGGCTTAAGCGTTTCATATTTCGAATTGGACCGGATAAGGAACAGGTATGGGGACAAGAGGATGAACGAGGTCCTAAGTCAGGCCATCTTCCAGTTCCAGCCAGACATTCTCTTCCATTCATATTATCTTAATTGGGTCGATAATGACATGGTGAAAGATGCCTGCCTTCAAACTGGGACCAAGTCTGTCATCTGGATATCCGACGACCATTGGAGGTATGAGGAGCTTAGGCCCGCCTGGACAAAATACGACCTGATCGTAACCACCGACCCCAATGGACTGGAAAAGAGGAAGAACGAAGGGATCGAGAACGTGCTACTGAGCCAGTGGGGGTGCAACCACTACCTATACAAGGACACCGGCCTGCCACGCATCTATGACGTCTCCTTCGTGGGAAGGAAGTACGGGATCAGGGAGGATTTCATCGCCCAGCTTAGATCGAAGGGGGTCGACGTGAAGACTTACGGCGAGGGATGGCCGGGCAACCAACGTCTCGACCAGATGTCGATGGTCAGGCTCTTGGCTCAGAGCCGCATCGTGCTCAACATATCGCAGTCCTCATCAGGCAAGACCGACCAGGTGAAAGGAAGGGACTTCGAGGTCCTAGGGTGTGGTGCGTTGTTGCTCACCAAGGATTTCCCTGACATAAAGCTATATTATGAGCCAGGCAAAGAGATAGCGACCTATTCGGACGCGTCTGACGCGGCAGAGAAGATAAAATATTATCTGGAGCATGAAGAGGAGCGGGCCGAAGTCGCCAAATGTGGACATGACAGTACCGTCCGGGAGCACACCATGAAGGCCAGGATGGAACAGATTTTCCAAGCGGCTATGGACCCCAAGAATGTATGCAAGGACAGATGATCACTCGAGGCGACATGATCAAAGTCAAGTTCAGCAGCCCGTCGAAATGGCCGTGGTTTAGACAAACCCCCGGATGCAAGGGGATATGGGGCGACTGTCAGTTCGTAATGGGGGACGAGGACCAGGACTATGATTACTGGTTCGTCCATGAGGGCACGGTCGGTGTCGAGAGAGCGAACTGTCCTAGGGAGAACATTTTTTTCATAACGGGGGAACCACCTGCGATCAAGACCTACAATCCCTTCTTCCTACGTCAGTTCGAACGAGTCGTGTCCCATCAACCGATGATATTGCACAATAAGGTCACCCACTGGCAGCCAGGCCTTCCGTGGATGGTGGGCGCTAGGTATCTGAAGAAGCAAAGGAGATGGAGCGAGGAGTTCACCAAGGACTATGACGAGCTGAAAGCTCTGAACTCAATCCACAAGGACAAGACCATCTCGGTAATAACATCGAACAAATACTTCGCCAAGGGCCACAGGCTCCGCCTTGATTTCGTTCGGAAACTCGAAAGGACCTTAGGTTCTGAGATAGACACCTTCATCACTAGTGAGGTCGACCTTGAGGACAAATGGGACGGAATCGCCCGGTATAAGTACCACGTTGCCATCGAGAACGACATTTGTCCCGATTTCTGGACGGAGAAGATCGCGGATCCGTTGCTCGGCCTATCGCTGCCTCTCTACTATGGCTGTCCCAACATCTCCAGATATTTCCCGGTCGGTTCGAACATACCGATTGACGTTAATCGGCCAGATAAGGCGATAGTCGAGATCCAGAGGATAATTTCAGAGGACAGGTATCAGGACCACTTGCCAAGCTTGATGGAGGCGAAGGGTCTTGTGCTTGACAAATACAACCTATTCGCCATGATGGCATCGTTTTGCAGCAAAGATGAGAAAAAACGAGAGAATGTCGTCCTGAAGCCAGAATGGAGGATACCAAGGAAAATCAAGCCCACGAACCTCATGAAGGAAGCGGTCAAGACGTGCGTGACGTTGACTGGCATAAATAAATGAGCGAGCGTAATATACCTAATGGTATTTGGTACGAATCGATCTGAGGAAAATTGAAAGGTGAAAGAGATGCAAGGGAAGAAGGCATTGATCACTGGTATCACAGGCCAGGACGGTTCATATCTGGCTGAGTTGCTCATCCATAAAGGCTACGAGGTGCACGGTATGATACGAAGGTCGAGCACCTTCAACACCGGAAGGATAAGCCATATCTTCGAGGACCCACACAAGAAAGGGAAGAGGATGATCCTTCACTACGGTGACCTCAGTGACTCTGAGCAGTTGAACAACATCATTTTCAACTTGAAACCGGACGAAGTATATCATCTTGGCGCACAGAGCCATGTAAGGGTCAGCTTCGATATGCCAGAGTATACCAGCGACATCAATGCCCTGGGTACGACCCGCATCCTCGAGGCGATCCGCAGGAGCGGCTTGCCAATCAAATTCTACCAGGCCTCATCAAGTGAGATGTTCGGAGCGTCCCCACCGCCTCAGTCGGAATCCACTCCATTCGCTCCGCGCAGTCCTTATGCATGTGCCAAGGTCTACTCATACTGGATGGCGAAGAACTACCGCGAGGGTTACAACATGTTCGCCTGCAACGGTATCCTGTTCAACCACGAATCGCCCCGCAGGGGTGAGACGTTCGTCACCAGGAAGATCACCAGAGCAATCGCTTTCATCTTATCTAAGAAGCAAGATGCGCTTTATCTCGGCAACCTCAACGCCAAGAGGGACTGGGGCTTTGCCCCAGAGTACGTCGAGCTCATGTGGCGCATTCTCAATCACAGTAAGCCGGACGACTACGTCTCTGGCACGGGAGAGACAAACACCGTTCAGGAGTTCGTGGATGAGGTATTCAACTACGTGGGTCTCGACCCAGGGAAGTATGTCAAGATCGACCCTGTGTATTATAGGCCCACAGAGGTCGATGTCCTGGCCGCGGATCCGCAGAAATCGAAGCGTGTTTTGGACTGGTCTCCGAAGGTGAAGTTCAAGGAACTGGCCAGGATCATGGTGGACGCAGACATGAGGGCCGCGGGCCTGGAGCCCGTCGGTGAGGGCGACGCGATCATCCGGCGTTGCTTCCCAGATAAGTGGTGGATCGGGGATTGAGCATGACTTCCAACCCAAGGTGGGTCGGCGTCGGCGACATGGTCATAGGGCCAGAGGAACGAAAGGCCATAATGGAGGTTCTCGACTCGGGGCACATCTCCGAGGGGGCGAGAACGCAGGAATTCGAAAGGAGATGGGCCGAATTCGTCGGGACCAGATATTCTGTGGCCGTTAATTCCGGCACATCCGCGCTGATAGCCGCCCTGACCGCACTCCAGCACTGCAAGCACGACCCGTTGCCCCGATGCAGTAAAGTCATCACAACGCCCCTTACCTATGTTGCAACCAGCAACGCCTTGCTTCTCACTGGAAATGAGCCTACCTATGTCGACGTGGACGAGAGACGCTTCTGCATAACCCCCGAGACCATCAAACGATATATGGACGAAGAAAATGACGTGGAGGAGCACCACCTCATCCTTCCCGTCCATCTCATGGGATACCCCGCCGACATGGATGGCATTAACAAGTTGGCGGAGAAGCACGGGATGTCGGTCATGGAGGACTCTTCACAAGCACATGGTTCGCTCGTGGGGAAGAGAAGGACCGGTTCGATGTCCCGCCTCTCCACCTTCTCATTCTACATCGCCCACAACATCCAAGCAGGAGAGCTTGGGGCCATAGCCACGGACGATTTGGAAATCGTCAAGCTCATACGCCAGATAAAGGCGAACGGAAGACGATGCGACTGCATCTCCTGCAGCCGAAAGAGAACTGGATGCATAAAGCTTGGTAAGAACGCCGAGGACCAGAGGGACCCTCGCTTCACGCATGATATGATAGGCTACAATTTCAAGGCCATGG
>JBGOWR010000054.1:0-5626 GCA_041478695.1 Thermoplasmata archaeon
CCTCATTATGGCGGAGGACTCGGCGGAGCCAGGTCTGTTCTTGTCGTGATCGTCAAGTGTCTTCTCTGGGATATTCCGGATCATGCTCTCGTCCTCGGCATGCACGCATAGCACCTTTCCAGTGACAGATATGGATGAAAGGATCCTAGAAATGTCGGCGTCGCTGGCAACAAGGAGATTGCCAGTGGTCGAAGCCATGTAAAGCTTGTACGCCACGACCACTTTGGATATTGCGGCTGGATCTGCCTGCGGAGAGCACCCGCCCATTAGTCCATAATCCACCCACGCCTTCCGGGCGATGGCATCTACCTTATCTGCCAGGGATCTCGGAGTGAGTGTCGGCGGAATCGTATTCGGCATGTCAAGGACGCAAGAAACACCTCCGAAGGCTGCAGAGATAGTGCCTGTACTGAAGTCCTCCTTCTTCGTGAGCCCGGGGTCCCTGAAATGGACGTGAGAATCGATCGCCGCTGGCAGAACGAGCTTATCGCCGAAATCCAAGTGCTCGTCGCCCTTCAGCAGCTTCTTTATCGCTCTGATCCTTCCACCATCGATGCCAATGCAGCATGAGGTCAGTTTTCCCCGGATGTAAGCTCTGCCCTCCACAACCAGATCCATGATATCACTTCAGCGTCTTCTTGACCACGCGACCCCTTGGTTTCTCTTCGGTGAAGATCTCGGCTTGGAACTTGTAGAATTTCACGCCCTTGTCCAACCACGAATCTGGACTTAGGCCCGACTTGATGCAAGTCTGACCGAGAAAGGTCTCGGCCTCCCACTCCCATTCGATTGGGACCTGGGGGAGAAGAAGGCCTCTGAACGGACCTTTCTCGGCTATGAGACCGTCCTCGCCCACCTTGACCAGTTCAGGCAGTTTAGTCCTATCATCACACTCGATCTCCGCGGGCGGCGTGAGGATGCTCACCTCGACCGTTATGTGGTCCAGCTCGTCCGCTCTAAGAGGCGGGAACCTGGGATCATTGCATGCGGCCTGGGCAGACAAGAGTATCGCGCTTCCGAGAGAATGGACAGGCTCAGGGTAGCCTATGCACCCCCGAAGATCATGGGAAGGATAATCGCTAAGAGTCACGAACACTCCTCTCTTCTCTTTGAAGACCTGAGGAAGGTTCACCTTTCCAGCGCTCTCGTGCTTCGCCTCTGCGTCGACCGCCCGTCTTGCCACATGGACTGCCAGCTCTCCCTCGCTCTTCTTCAAGTTCTCTCTCACCCTAGCCTAAGCGATTTTCTTGGTTGCATTTATCTCTTGTGCATGGTCGACGCTCCGGAGGACTCGAAGACAAATGCGGTCAGATGGAAAACGGTGACATTATCAAAGTCACATCGTCATTATATGATGTCAAGCTCAAAAGAATTCTATACCCCTAGCATCAATAGTAAGTTCGATGAACGAGAGGGTATCGGACATCTATGTCGAAGAGGTTATGACAAAGTTCCCCATCATCGCGAAACCTGAAATGACTGTCCATCAGGCGGCAAAGACGATGAAGGCGGAGCATGTCGGAAGCCTTGTCATCGTCGAGGACGACACTCCAATAGGGATTATTACCGAGAGGGACCTTGTGGACAAGGTCGTCGCTGAAGGCAAAGTGCCCTCGAAGGTGACGGTGAAGGAAGTCATGTCCACGCCGTTGGTGACTGTGGGTCCAAATGAGAGCGTAGCGGAAGCGGCCAGGAGAATGTCCACGTTGAAGATGAGGAGGTTGCCGGTCGTCTTCGAGGGACACCTCATAGGCATTCTCACCGAGAACGACATTCTGAGAATCTCGCCGTCGCTCATCGAAATAACGAGGGAATGGGCGAAGATCAAGGGACCGGGTTCGACCGCTGGCATCGGATCACGGATAGCTTCCGGATACTGTGAAAACTGCAGAGCGTTCTCGAGCGAGCTTCGCTCAAAAGAAGGCCAGATGCTCTGTGCCGACTGCTATGATCAATGGGGTTAGAAACAGTCTTGCCTAGGCCAAGCCGAGCTGTGACAGTTTACTTCGCATAGGACGCCCCTCTCTGTCCCATCCCCTTGCCTTATAGTAGTCGTCCAGCATGCCTATCATCTCTGATTCAGTGAGCAGTGCCCCTTTGGAGACCCCGGACTTTATCGGTTCCTGGGTGATCCTCTTCGGCAGGTAGGAATCCTTCCTTCCGACCCCTGCATCTAGGTTGAAGAGCTGCTTCATATTGTTGATCCTTTCCCCCACGAGCAGAAGCTCATCCTCGGTAAAGGAGACCCCTACTACAGCGCTGAGCAATTCTATCAGACCCTCCAACTTGAAGAATCCGCGCTGGAACTTGCACATGCCAAGACAATCGTAAACCGTCATGAAGTCTTCCATCAATCTGACCTGTTCTCCCTTACCGCTCGGAGAGAATCGGTCAACATCCGAAATCCGCCAGAACTTGCCAGTGAGATCGAGCGCATAGAACCCGGATCGAAGGTGGCATGCACCTCTAGGCGAGGTCATGAATCCAAGACCCAGACCCTTCATGCCGCGGACATCGTACGCTGGGGGCTCCATGCCTTTCACATGAATCGCGTAGTTTTCCGATCCCTGCATTATCTCCTTCGATATCCTGGCCACTCCTTCGCCGAACAGCTTGCCCATTCCCTTCCTCATGCCGATGAGCTCGGCCATCTTCGGAACCGCGTCTGGGTTCGTGAACCTGCAGTCCACGCCGATATCATCAGGATCTAATATGCCCCTCTCAACGAGCTCCATGACGAACCCTATCACGACGCCAGTTGATATCGTGTCGATGCCATACAGGTCGCAGACCTCGTTGGCCTTCGCCAACGCCTCGATGTCAGGATTTCCACATTGGGAGCCGAGGGAATACAACGTCTCGTATTCTATGCCATCTAGGACCGTTCCAGCGTATGGACCATCATTTACGACGAAAAGCTTCCCGCATGCCTTCGTGCATGCGAAACATCCTTTGTTCTTAACCCCATATCGTGGAGCCCAGTAATAAGGGTCGATCTTCGCTCTCTCCTCGAAAACACTGTCGTTCCAGTTCCTGGTCGGGAACACTCCGCGCTCCGAATTCATCCAGCCGAGGAATTCCCCACTGCCGTACTTCGTGTCCTCGTTGAAGGCGTTGCTCTTTTCCATTATCCCTTGCCAGGTCAGCGAGATGGATGCTAGTCTCTTCGGGTCTGCGACACCGATGTCCTTTGTACCCCTGACCGCGAGAGCCTTGAGGTTCTTTGACCCCATGACCGCGCCCAGACCTCCTCTGCCAGCCTGTCTGTCCTCACAATCGATTCCTGCAAATCTAACTAGCTTCTCCCCACCTGGCCCAATACAAGCGACGATCACATCGCTGCCTGCCTCATCCTGTATGCCCTCGGACGCGTCCCTGGTGAACTTACCCCAATGCTTCGAGGCGTCAAGCAGTTCGACCGCGTCATCTTCAATGAAGAGATATTTCGGAGATTTGGACCTGCCTTTGATCACGACAGCATCGTAGCCAGAGGCCTTTAGCTCAGCTCCGATCGCTCCGCCCATGATCGACTCAGCGATTGTGCCGGTCAATGGAGATTTTGAAACGAAGACTGTCTTGCCCGCCGTCGGGACCGCGTTCCCCGTGAACAGGCCCGCCGAGACCACCAGCACGTTACTCGGATCGAACGCGTCCAGCTTAGGGTCCATTGCGTCACAGAAGAGCTTGACGGCGAACCCCTCTCCTCCAAGGTAGTCTCTGATGAAAGAGTCGGGGGTGTCTTCCTTTGTTATCTTACCTTCGGTCAGGTCGACATACAGAAGCTTGCCCCTCAACGCTTGCATCTACTTTCCCCCCAACATCGCGAGGACCGCAAGATACCTTTCCCCGCCCGGTTCCTCATATTTCAAAGCTCCAAGTGGACAGAACTTGACGCAGACCGGATCGCCGCTGCAGAGGTCACACTTGCGGGCGATTCCTTCTACCACTCGGATGACTCCGTACTTGCAGGTCTTCTCACAGATGCCGCAGCCCGTGCATATCTCCTCATTAACGACAAGGACGTCGCCGACCATTGATATCGCATCCTCTGGACACGCTTCGGCACAACAATCGTCTCCGCAGGCCACGCATTGAGTGCATACGACCGGGATATCATTTCTTATGCCCATCTTAACGATCCTCAGGCGCGCCTTCTTCCTATTGACCACGCCCTCGTGCGTTAGCGAACATATCAGTTCGCAGAAGCGACACCCGGTGCATTTCTCGGGATAGGGGACCAGACCCGCGACCATTTCCTCAACCTCTAACGCCGTATGCCATACGAACCTAAAGCACTAACGATTCACCAGACCGAGGGGTTGAATGATTCGCTCAACAAAAGGTCGTCCTCCGCGATCCGAGCTGAACAATAGCGTCAAGACGTGGACGGAGCTGGAGGTCACCGAGATAGTTCACTTCACTTCGATCTTCTTCAATTCAGAGGACTCCTTCCCCTGCAGGGTGTCGACCGCCTCGAGATTCGCATCGATGACCGATTTCATCATCAGGAGAAACTCCCTCTTCGCCGCGAGATAGTGCTTTCTCGCATCAGTGGGCATGCGGGATTCTGGGATGATCGAATCGAGTGCCAGGAAAAGCTCCGTTCCGGCCTTCATGACGTGCTCAGTCGTCTCCTTCGAGAGCAGCGCGTCCTTCATCCTCTTCGCCTCTTCTTTTATCCTTTCTCCCTTCCCTTCCATTTCGTTCACTTCCCCCGAATGTTATCAGCAGACGGCCGTCCACGAACTCCGCTTTCTTCGTCTCCATGTGAAGCAGTGAATATGGCAGAGAGACAGAACGTTTGTAGGACCCGACCTGCACGATTAGAGCATCCTCCGATTTATATAACTCTACCTGCTCTTTGGTCGAGAAAGGTAGTCTGAGCGACAGTATGCTGGAGCCATCCTCCTCATATATCTCCATCGGTTTCTCGACCGAGTAGATCATCGTGGGGTCCGTCGTCCCGAACACCATGTCGGCAAGGCCCTCAAGCGACTCCTTCCCGACAAGCTCCGTCGGCATCAGAGTGGCGGTCAGTATGGTCAACGGACTGAACGATTCGCTGATTATGCCCATATAGCCCTGCTGCTCGTTGAGTTTGTCCCTGAAGTAACCATCCGAGCATTGGGGCAGCAGGCGGTTCACAATTAGACACTCCACGGTCAGGTCGTATAGGCAAAGATAGGTGAACGCGCGCTTGGTCTCATTTATGACCATTCTTTCAGGGTTGACGACGAGCCTGACGGACGTGATGGTAGGGTCTGTCAGGATCTTGCGCACTGAAGTCAACCGATTCCTGATCGTCTCGATGTCCCTGAGCACATCGTCCGAAGGAAGGGGTGATTTCATGAACTTCCCGACCGTTGCTCGGGCCAGCTTCAGGATGTTCCTGAAGACCTTGTATATCCTGTCGAAGTACCAGTCCGATATCTCCGGAAAGCTTAGAAGGCGAAGGGTCTCAGCGGTCGGAGCGGTGTCGAGGATTACCACATCGTACGTTTTCTTCTCGTAGAAATCCCAAACGTAGAACAGAGCTGACATCAGCTCCATTCCGGGCCACACCGTCATCTCTTTCGCGTTGATCTCACCAAGTCCCTGAGACCGCAGGAAATCAGAGATGTACGTC